>CBFIHK010000097.1:0-5695 GCA_965662305.1 Luminiphilus sp. | reverse complement strand
CCTACAGCCGACTCATCAACGGTCTTAAGCGTGCTGAAATTGCACTCGATCGTCGTGTATTGGCTGATCTCGCCGTTCACGACAAGCCGGCTTTCGCAGCGGTAGTGGAGCGTGCAAAAGCTGCTCTCGCGGCTTAATCGCAATTTCGGACTACCCATTCAGAACAGGTAGAACGAATAATTGAAAGGAGGCTACGGCCTCCTTTTTTGAATGAGTGGAGCTAGCGCAACATGCAGTCACTGGAAGATATCAAGGCAGAAGCGACAGCAGCGATTGAGGCTGCGGCCGATGTCCCGGCGCTTGAGGAGCTGCGTGTCAGCTATCTCGGCAAGAAGGGCGCGCTGACAGGCTTGCTGAAAGGCCTGGGGCAGCTTTCCGCCGAGGAGCGACCCAAGGTGGGTGCCGAGATTAATGCCGTTAAGCAAGTGCTCAACGAGCAGTTGAACGCGCGCAAAGAATCTTTACAAAGCGAAGCGCTGTCAGCCCAGCTTGCAGCCGAAGCCATCGATGTAACGCTTCCCGGTCGTCGTGCCGAAGCAGGCGCTCTGCATCCGATTACTCGCACAATTCAGCGCATGGAGACATTTTTTGCCTCCATGGGTTTCGATGTGGTCGAGGGGCCAGAAATCGAAGACGATTACCACAACTTCGAGGCGCTCAATATTCCTGCGCATCACCCTGCGCGGGCGATGCATGACACGTTCTATGTCGACGATACGCATGTCCTGAGAACACATACATCGGGAGTGCAAGTTCGCACGATGGAGACGCAGTCACCGCCTATTCGCGTGATTTGCCCAGGCCGCGTCTACCGCTGCGACTCCGATTTGACGCACTCACCCATGTTCCACCAGGTTGAGGGATTGCTGATTGATGAGACCTCTAACTTCGGTCATCTCAAAGGGCTTCTAGAAGATTTCCTCCAGGCGTTTTTCGAGCGAGACGATTTGTCTGTGCGCTTACGCCCCTCGTATTTTCCCTTTACGGAACCGTCCGCCGAAGTCGATATTCAGTGCGTGAAGTGCTCTGGCGAGGGCTGTCGTGTTTGCTCGCACACCGGTTGGATTGAAGTGCTGGGTTGCGGCATGGTCAACCCCAAAGTGCTCGAGATGAGCGGTATCGACCCCGATAAGTATCGTGGCTTCGCCTTCGGTATGGGCGTCGAGCGTCTGTCGATGCTTCGCTATGGGATTGGCGATTTGCGCCTCAATTTTGACAACGACTTGCGCTTCCTAGCGCAGTTTATGTGAGTTAGCACAATGATTATTTCCGAGCAGTGGCTTCGCACCTGGGTTGATCCCAACGCAACTACAGAAGAACTAAGCCATAAGTTAACGATGATTGGTCTTGAGGTGGACAGCATCGATGCAGCTGCCGAGGCTTTCTCGGGCGTCGTCGTTGCTGAAATTACCAGTGCAGAGCAGCACCCCGATGCAGACAAGTTACGCGTATGCACGGTCAACGCGGGTGATGAGACGGTCCAGATTGTCTGCGGTGCACCGAATGCCCGTGCAGGACTCATTGCGCCATTGGCGCGTGTCGGTGCGGTCCTGCCTGGTGGCTTCAAAATCAAAAAAGCGAAGCTGCGCGGCGTTGAGTCTCAGGGCATGCTGTGTGCAGGCGCGGAACTTACTATTTCCGAAGATAACGACGGCTTGATGGAACTTCCCGCAGACGCCCCCGTTGGAACGGATATCCGCGAATACCTGAGTCTCGACGACAAGGTCATCGAGCTTGGCCTCACACCCAACCGCGCAGACTGTCTCAGTATTCGTGGTGTTGCCCGCGACGTTGCTGTGGCATTCGATGAGGCATTCAATGAGCCAGCGATTGAATCTGTATCAGCCGTCATCGATGAAGAATTTCCGGTAGCGATTGAGGCGACGGCGAAGTGTCCTCGCTATCTTGGCCGTGTTATCAAAAATGTTGACCTGTCTCGTCCCACACCCGATTACATGCGCGAGCGACTTGAGCGAGCGGGGCTACGCTCAATCGATGCGGCGGTGGACGTCACGAACTACGTGCTTTTGGAGTTGGGTCAGCCGCTTCATGCGTTCGACCTCGATCAGCTGAGTGGCGGAATTGTTGTGCGTGCGTGCAGAGACGGAGAGACGCTGACACTGTTGGACGGCACTGAACAAACGCTCCAACCCGGCACCTTGGTTATTGCAGACCACGACAAGCCACTTGCGATGGCAGGCATCATGGGCGGTGAAGCCAGTGGTGTCAGCGATAAAACCACCAACCTGTTCCTCGAGAGTGCCTTTTTCACGCCTGAGCTAATGGCGGGTCGCGCACGGTCTTACGGTCTTCACACTGATGCATCACATCGTTATGAGCGCGGTGTGGATTTCCAACTGCAGCGTCAGGCAATGGAGCGCGCGACGCAGCTCTTTTTGGACGCCGTTGGTGGAGAGCCTGGTCCGATTACCGAAGTTGTGGCGGAGGCAGATCTGCCGGTCAACGAGCCAGTGCTGCTCCGCGAGTCATCAATTGAGAAGCTTTTGGGTATTGCGATCGACCGAGTGACGGTCGAGCGCATCCTCGAAGGGCTCGGATTTTGGGTTGTCACTCATGAGAACGGCTGGCTATGTACCGCACCGAGCTGGCGTTTTGATATGGGGCTCGAGGTCGATTTGATCGAAGAGCTCGCGCGCATCATTGGCTATGATGCAGTGCCCTCACAGCGTATTACTGCTGACCTCATTCCCACACCTGTGCCCGAGACGCGGCGCCTCCTGCGTAACGCTAAGAACGAATTAGTTGCGCGCGGTTACTTCGAAGCAGTGACCTTTAGTTTCGTCGCACCAGAGATACAAGCTTATTTCGACCCGGAGCTTGCCCCAGTACCGCTTCGCAATCCCATCTCTACCGATTTGGCGGTGATGCGCACGAGCTTGATACCAGGATTGGTCAAGGCGATTGCTCATAACACCAGCCGTCAGCAAAGCCGGGTGCGTCTATTTGAGACTGGCCTTAAGTTTTTGCCGTCAGAGCAAATAGAGCAGGTGCCTATGATGGCGCTTGCTATGTCGGGTTTGAGAGATGCCGAAGGCTGGTCAAGCGAGAAGGCTGCGGCTGATTTCTACGATTTGAAAGGCACGGTTGAGGCGCTATTGGCAAATCTTGCTGGGCGTATCACCTTTGAGGCGCGGGTTTATCCTGGGCTTCACGACGGTCAGAGCGCAGCTATTTTGTTAGACGGACAAGAAGTCGGACGCATGGGTGCGATTCATCCGTCTGTTCGAAAAGCGATGGGTGTTCCGGCAAATACCGTTGTTGCGGAACTTGAGCAGTCCGTTGTGACTGAAATGGCTATGCCTGCCTATCAAGATATCTCCAAGTACCCCGAGACCCGTCGAGATCTTGCGTTGGTTGCGGATAAGGCGATTAGGTCCGGTGAGGTTATGTCGCTTGTGCGCGACGCCGCAGGATCACTGATGACCAAGCTTGACCTGTTCGATGTCTACGAGGGCACAGGTTTGCCCGAAGGTAAGAAAAGTCTTGCGATTGGTTTGACATTCCAAGACCAAAGTCGCACCCTCGATGAATCAGAGGTTGCGGGTGCGGTTGATAAAGTGCTTGAGACACTGAAGTCCAAATTAGATATCGAATTGCGAAGCTAAAAATAATATGTCCGCATTAACGAAATCAGAGATGGCCGATAAGCTTTTTGAAGAGCTGGGGTTCAACAAGCGAGAGGCGAAAGAATTGGTAGAGCAGTTCTTCGAGGAAATCCGCATTTGCCTTGAGAATAACGAGCAGGTAAAGCTCTCGGGCTTTGGCAACTTTGATTTACGCGACAAAGGCACCCGCCCAGGTCGTAATCCAAAGACCGGCGAGGAAGTCGCCATCTCTGCCCGACGTGTTGTGACCTTTAAGCCAGGACAAAAGCTGCGCGCACGAGTAGAGAAGATGCAGGGCGATGCTTGAGCCGACGCATAACAATGAATTACCGCCGATTCCCGGGAAGCGCTATTTTACCATTGGTGAGGTGAGTACGCTGTGCGCAGTTAAGCCGCATGTTCTTCGCTACTGGGAAGCTGAATTTCCACAGTTAAAGCCCGTAAAGCGCCGTGGTAACCGTCGCTACTACCGTCGTGGTGACGTCGAATTAGTTCGTGCGATTCGAGGGCTCCTATACGAAGAGGGGTACACCATTGGTGGCGCGCGTCAGCGTTTGACCAGTGAAGATGGACCTAGCCCAGTGGAGTTAATGGCCTCTATCAAGGACTGTTTGAATGATCTTGAGAAGGCGCGCAGCCTTCTCATTAGAGATCAGGACTAAGCTTGATACTTCTCGTCGCCTTAGGACTGACAGCGTTCTAATTGGCTTTTCGAACGACTAAGGCTGGTACGGCTTTAAGTGGTGCGACTATGATCATCAAGAAAGATCCGAACAGCATCAACTATTCATTTCTGCTCTCGAATTTAAGTGGTTTTCCAGCGGTCGTTGCTTTCACCACTTCCCCTCGATCCAGCGCTATCTGACCACTGACTAAAACAAAGGCCACACCCGTGCTCGTAGGCAGCCCGTCTGTAAAGCTGGCGTTGTCAGTCACCGTTTTTGGGTCGAAAAGCGTGATATCGGCAATCATCCCTTCCTGAATCCGGCCTCGCTCCTGCATTGCTTTCAAGCCTGTATTTCCGAGGTAGACCGCGGCATTGGTGGATAACGCCGCGATCATGTTTAACATGTCGAGTTCATTTTCTCGCGCCAAGCGTAAGGACTTTGCACGTGTCCCCGCGCGGCGCGGGTGTGTGTTCGGAAGCTCTAAGTGCTCACTATCCCAATCACCAAAAAGCGGCATACCATCGCTCGCAATAGCGACACCCTCGAGTTGAAGCCACTTAATGATCTCGTCGGCACTCGATTTATAGATGATCACAGCTCGCACGGGATCTGATTCAACCAGCTCGAGGTAGTCTTGCTTTGAGAGGAAGCGATTTAGTGCGGGGTCGTACAAGCGCTCCTCGTACTTCCAACCTAGCTTGTCCTCGAGAATTTCCGGGCGAAAAAACACGGCATTGATTGACGTCGAGCCTGCCTCGTAGGGATACACATCACCCCACACGTTCATGCCTTGAGCGCGGAGGTTTGTAAGGAGCGTCTGTACTTGCTCCCAACCCGCGTTGTTGAAATGGTTTATGCAAGCCGGCGCCTTTAGTGCCACAGCATTCGCCAGTATCTCTTGCGCTCCGGTCACCTCGTCAGTGGTGTTGCCTGGCGTATGACGCAGGTGCACGCATGCTTGACGCCCATAGGCCGCAGCGAGCGATTGAATCTCGTAGACCTCAGGTGCGGATAAGGCAGGCATATAGCCCAGCGTTATGCCTACACCGACAGCACCTGCTTCGAGCCCCGCTTCAATGGCCTCAAGGACAGCGGCTTGCTCTTCAGTCGATGCATGTGTCTCCGCCCAGCCGTTTCCCCCACCACGGGAAATATAGGCATCCGTCGTATCCGTCGCGGTATTGCCGTCGATAACGTGCGCGCGGGCGAGCTCTACGCTCGATGCAGTCCCAAAATTGATACGCGCTTTACCCTTTCGGGCCTCATACCAGTCAGCGACGCGTGGACCAAAGGATCCGAACTCTAAATCCAGTGCTGAGGTAAGACCGTCTTTGAGACCAATCTCGTAGCAAGTTTGGGTTGGGCAGTGCCAGTGGTAGTCGATAAATCCCGGTGCAACGA
>CBFIHK010000096.1:0-5727 GCA_965662305.1 Luminiphilus sp. | reverse complement strand
ACTCGGCTCAACATGTCACTGATAGGATCTTGCATACTCATAGTCGTTCGTCTCCGTTACCAGCTTGACTTAACCAAGCCCGGTACATCACCGCGCATAGCGGCTTCACGTAGCTTGTTTCGGCACAAACCGAACTTGCGGTAAACACCGTGTGGGCGACCTGTGATCTGGCAGCGACGCTGCTGTCGAACAGGGTTCGCATTGCGCGGTAGCTTCTGAAGCGCGATCTGCGCTTCCCAGCGCGCGTCGTCACTCGCGTTAACGTCCGCGATAATCTCTTTCAACTTGGCCCGCTTCGCAGCGTACTTTGCAACCGTACGCGCACGCTTATTCTCTCTGGCCACCATCGATTTCTTAGCCATAACTCCGCCTCAGCCCTTAAATGGGAAGTTGAAGGCGCTCAATAGTGCACGCCCCTGATCGTCGTTCTTTGCCGACGTAGTAATAACAATGTCCATACCGCGCAACTTATCCACCTGGTCGTAGTCGATCTCAGGGAAGATGATCTGCTCAGTAACACCCATCGCAAAGTTGCCGCGACCGTCAAACTGCTTGCCGCTGATACCACGGAAGTCACGAATACGGGGGATGGCGATATCGATCAGGCGCTCAAGGAACTCGTACATGCGCTCGTCACGCAAAGTCACTTTGCAGCCGATCGGCCAACCATCACGAATCTTGAAACCCGCGATCGACTTGCGAGACTTTGTCACGACAGGCTTTTGGCCCGCGATCTTTGTCATATCTGCAACGGCGTTCTCGAGAACCTTCTTGTCCCCAACTGCCTCACCCACTCCCATGTTCAACGTAATCTTGGTGACACGGGGCACTTCCATCACATTCGAAAGGCCAAGCTCTTCTTTGAGCTTTGGCGCGATCTCGCTGCGATACTTATCTTTAAGCGTTGCCATTATTAGCTACCTCAAAAGCCTTTAATTACGCGTCAATCGCGCTGCCGTCCGACTTATAAACTCGGACTTTCTTACCGTCTTCTACTTTGTAGCCCACGCGATCGGCCTTGCCGGCTTCCGCGTTGTAAATCGCTACGTTAGAGATCTGAATAGGTGCTTCTCGCTCAACGATGCCACCCGACACACCAGCCTGAGGATTCGGCTTTGTGTGCTTTTTAATCATGTTGACGCCTGAGACCACGAGCTTGCCAGTGTCCAGGACTTGGCGGACCGTACCGCGCTTACCCTTGTCACGGCCTGCGATTACGATCACTTCGTCGTCACGCTTAATCTTTGCCATTATGTTCTCTCCTAACTCGGGCCGCTCAGATTACTTCTGGCGCCAACGAGATGATCTTCATGAATTTCTCACCACGCAGCTCGCGAGTCACAGGACCGAAGATACGAGTACCGATAGGCGCGTCTGAGTTGTTTAACAACACTGCGGCGTTTTCATCGAACTTGATCAACGAGCCATCTGGTCGACGCACGCCCTTGCGAGTACGAACAACAACCGCGCGCATAACTTGGCCTTTCTTGACCTTGCCGCGAGGGATAGCCTCTTTAACAGTCACCTTGATGATGTCTCCAACGCGCGCATAACGACGCTTTGAACCACCCAGCACCTTGATACACATCACGCGACGTGCACCGCTGTTGTCTGCTACTTCCAAATACGATTCGGTCTGAATCATTTCCCTACCTCATACCGCGGCGCTGTGCCGCATTGGCCTTTAACTCAAGCGATGTCTGTCGCTGTCTCAACGACGTCTACCAGTGTCCAAGACTTTGTCTTCGACATTGGGCGAGACTCGGCAACAAGGACGGTATCGCCCATGCCCGCACGGTTGTCTTCGTCGTGAGCGTGTACCTTCGAAGAACGTGTAATGTACTTTCCGTATACGGGGTGCTTTACACGTCGTTCAACTAATACAGTGATCGTCTTGTCCATCTTGTCGCTGACAACGCGACCCTGGAGCGTACGAGCTGTGCTTTCCGCTGCTGCCATCACTGACCTGCCTTCTGCTGCAATACTGTTTTGACGCGGGCGATATCACGCTGCGTCTGCTTTAATAAGTGTGTCTGACCGAGCTGTCCCGTCGCTTTCGCCATGCGGAGCTTGAACTGCTCCTCACGAAGATCGAGCAACTGCTTGTTCAGATCGTCTACCGACTTCTCTACTAGTTCACTCGCTTTCATCACATCACCGATCGCTTAACAAATGCTGTCTGAACGGGAAGCTTCGCAGCTGCAAGCGCAAATGCCTCACGCGCCAACTCCTCAGATACACCCTCAACCTCGTACAAAACACGGCCGGGCTGGATCTGCGCTACCCAGTACTCAACGTTACCCTTACCTTTACCCTGACGAACCTCGAGAGGCTTACCAGTGATTGGCTTATCAGGGAAAATTCGAATCCAAATCTTTCCGCCACGCTTGATGTGACGTGTCATTGTTCGTCGAGCCGCCTCAATCTGACGCGCGGTAATTCGACCGCGGCCAGTCGCTTTTAACGCGTACTCACCAAAACTTACCTTGCTGCCCCGCTCTGCCAGACCGCGGTTACGGCCTTTCTGCATCTTGCGGAACTTCATTCGCTTGGGTTGCAACATACTTCAGTCCTCGCCCAATTAGCCCGCGGTAGCGCGACGTGGCGCTTCCTGGCCGTCATCGGAATCACCAATGACCTCGCCTTTGAAAATCCAAACCTTCACACCGATTACGCCGTAAGTGGTGTGCGCTTCGTAAGTTGCGTAGTCGATGTCAGCACGCAGGGTATGCAGTGGCACGCGGCCTTCGCGATACCATTCAGAGCGCGCGATTTCAGCACCACCCAGACGACCGCCAACCTGCACCTTGATGCCCTCTGCACCCTGACGCATGGCGTTCTGTACAACTCGCTTCATAGCGCGACGGAACATAACCCGGCGCTCGAGCTGCTGAGCAACATTCTGAGCAACCAAGCGAGCGTCCATATCAGGCTTTCGAATTTCTTCGATGGTGATGTGGACAGGAACTCCCATACGCTTGCTAAGCTCTTGACGAAGCGCTTCGACATCCTCGCCCTTCTTGCCGATAACGATACCTGGACGTGCTGTGTGGATGGTCACGCGCGCTGTTTGCGCAGGACGCTCGATCACAACTCGGCTAACTGAAGCAGCGTCGAGACGCTTCAAGATGTACTCACGCACCTCGAGGTCTGTTACTAGCTGCGACGCGTAGCTCTTGCTATCTGCATACCAAACCGAGTTGTGGTCCTTGACCACACCTAGGCGGATACCAGTCGGATGTACCTTCTGACCCATGCGGTCTTCTCCTTAATTATCGTTGTCAGCAACGCCTACCGTGATATGGCAGGTGCGCTTAAAAATGCGATCGCCACGACCTTTAGCACGTGCACGCATGCGCTTCATGGTCATACCTTCGTCGACGAAAATAGTTGCCACACGCAACTCATCGACGTCAGCACCGTTATTGTTCTCCGCGTTAGCAATCGCAGAGTTCAACAATTTGCGAACAATGTGAGCACCTTTCTTGGTGCTGAATTCGAGCAGCGTCAACGCTTCGCCTACAGGCATACCGCGAACCTGGTCAGCGACCAAGCGGGCCTTCTGAGCCGAGATGCGAGCGCCGCGCAATTTTGCTGAGACTTCCATCATCTTTCTCCGTATGCCTTAGCGCTTCGCTTTCTTATCGACGATGTGACCGCGATAAGTGCGCGTTACCGCAAACTCACCGAGCTTGTGGCCAACCATGTCTTCGTTAATCAGAACAGGTACGTGCTGACGACCGTTGTGAACCGCGATAGTCAAACCGACCATATCGGGTGCGATCATTGAGCGACGCGACCATGTCTTGATTGGGCGTCGATCGTTGTTCTCTAGCGCCGTCTCAATCTTCTTCATGAGGTGAAGATCGATAAAGGGGCCTTTTTTCAATGAACGTGGCATCTCTTATCTCCCCTTACTTTTTGGTACGACGACGAACAATAAGGTTGTCCGTGCGCTTGTTCTTACGAGTTTTGTAGCCCTTGGTCGGAACACCCCATGGCGTCACTGGATGACGACCACCAGAGGTACGACCCTCACCACCACCATGTGGGTGATCTACCGGGTTCATAGCAACACCTCGAACCGTTGGGCGAATACCGCGCCAGCGTGAGGCACCCGCTTTACCCAACTTACGGAGGCTGTGCTCGTTGTTTGAGACTTCACCCAGGGTTGCACGACAGTCGACTGGGACCTTGCGCATCTCACCAGAGCGAAGACGAATAGTTGCGTACTGACCTTCACGAGCAACCAACTGAACTGCTGCGCCTGCAGAGCGAGCAAGCTGAGCACCCTTACCAGGCTTGAGCTCAATCGCGTGAATGACAGCACCCACAGGGATGTTGCGAATTGGCAGGCAGTTACCTGCCTTGATCGGTGCTGCGGCACCTGACAACAATGTATCGCCTGCAGCAACGCCCTTTGGCGCAATGATGTAGCGACGCTCGCCATCGGCAAACAACAGCAGCGCGATGTGCGCCGTGCGGTTTGGATCGTATTCGATGCGCTCAACCTTGGCTGGGATACCATCCTTGGTGCGCTTGAAATCGATTACGCGGTAGTGGTGCTTGTGACCACCGCCAATGTGACGTGTTGTAATACGACCGAGGTTGTTACGACCACCTGTCTTCGAGTTCTTCTCGAGAAGCGGCGCATAAGCACGGCCTTTGTGCAGATCCTTGTGCACCACGCGAACGTGATGGCGGCGGCCTGCTGATGTCGGTTTACTCTTTACGACTGCCATGACCTATACCTCTTAATTGATCGTCGCAAAGTCAATCTCTTGACCCTGCGCCAAACGAACGTAAGCCTTCTTCCAAGTCGGCTTAGTCGTCCAACCGAACCGGTTGCGCTTTGCTTTGCCTTTGACGCGCAGAGTTTTGACGTCGTCAACCGTTACTTTGAACAGCTGCTCTACCGAGTGCTTGATCTCTTCTTTAGTTGCATCAAGTGCAACTCTGAAGACGTACTGGTTATTCGCGTCAGCGACGATAGCCGCTTTCTCTGACACGTGAGGCCCCATCAAAATCTGGAATACACGCTCCTGATTCATGCCAAAGCCTCCTCAAACTTCTTAACTGCGTCGACAGTCACCACGACCTTCTCATGAGCAATGAGACTCACGGGATCAACACCTTCGACATCACGCACATCGACCTTGTGCAAGTTACGCGACGCGAGATAGAGGTTCTGATCAACTTCAGACGCAACAATCAAAACGTTGTCCAATCCGTAACCCTTAAGGGCCTCAACCAATAACTTGGTCTTTGGCTGCTCGAGGCTCATGCTCTCAACGACCACAAGACGCTCGCTACGCGCTAGCTCGGACAAGATTGAACGCATCGCAGAGCGATACATCTTCTTGTTCACTTTCTGGCTGTGATCCTGCGGTGTCGCTGCAAACGTGACACCACCGCTACGCCAGATGGGAGAACGAATCGTTCCTGCACGTGCGCGACCCGTACCCTTCTGACGCCATGGCTTCTTACCACCGCCGGCTACCGCAGAGCGGTTCTTTTGAGCACGCGTCCCTTGACGACCACCCGCCAGGTAGGCCGTAACCACCTGATGGATCAACGCTTCGTTGTAATCCCGAGCGAAAGTCGCTTCTGAGACCTCAACCGAACCTGGCTTCTTCTTTCCAGGCTTAACTACACTTAATTCCACGATAAGCCTCCTTAGCGCCGCGACTTAGTCGTTGGCCGAACGATGACATCGCCGCCGGGAGC
>CBFIHK010000095.1:0-5828 GCA_965662305.1 Luminiphilus sp. | reverse complement strand
TCCCAATTTTTACGCATGTAGGCGGTATCGATCTCATTGTCAAAGTGGCCGATATTACACACGACTGCGCCTGGCTTGAGTGCACGTAGCATCGCTGCGTTACACACATCGACGTTACCGGTCGCAGAACACAGCAGGTCGGTTTGACCGAGCAAGTCAGTGTTAATTGAGGCGTCTGTACCGTCGTTTACACCATCAACGAACGGTGACACTACTTCGTAGCCGTCCATGCAGGCCTGCATGGCACAAATTGGATCGCATTCAGTGACGCGAACGATCATGCCTTCCTGACGGAGCGATTGAGCAGAGCCCTTGCCCACGTCACCGTAGCCAAGGACCAGTGCTCGTTTACCTGCTAATAAGTGATCGAGTCCGCGCTTGATCGCATCGTTCAGGCTGTGACGGCAACCGTACTTGTTGTCGTTCTTTGACTTAGTAACGGCGTCATTCACGTTGACCGCAGGTACTTTGAGCGAGCCCTCTTCAAGCATTTCGTAGAGGCGATGGACTCCTGTTGTCGTCTCTTCGGTAATACCGTGAATGCGCTCGAGCATTTCCGGGTACTTTTCGTGGAGCATTGACGTGAGATCACCGCCATCATCCAAAATCATATTGGCATCCCAGGGCTTTCCGTCTTGCAAGATGGTCTGCTCTATACACCACTCGTACTCGGGCTCTGTCTCGCCTTTCCAGGCAAAGACAGGGATGCCTCGCGCCGCAATAGCCGCCGCCGCATGGTCCTGCGTAGAGAAAATATTGCAGCTTGACCAGCGAACCTCAGCACCCAGATCGACCAAGGTCTCAATCAGAACCCCGGTTTGGATGGTCATGTGGATGCAGCCAAGAATTTTGGCACCAGCCAGTGGCTGCTCATCGCGGTAGCGCTCGCGCAATGTCATTAGTGCTGGCATTTCGGTTTCCGCGATAGCGAGTTCGCGGCGGCCCCACTCGGCGAGAGTGATATCCGCTACTTTGTAATCTGAGAATGTTGCTGAGGCGATGGCGGTTGTCATGACAGCTCCTGGCGTCTAGTTAACTTAAAGTCCCGCCGCAGCGCGGAGCGCATCGGCTTTATCGGTTTGTTCCCATGTAAAGTTTGCTTGCTCTCGGCCGAAGTGACCGTAAGCTGCCGTGGGTTGGTAAATGGGTCGCTTGAGATTGAGCATATTGATAAGGCCTTTGGGACGGAGATCAAAGTGCTCTCTTACAAGCTCCACGATACGAGCCTCGGAAACGTTGGCTGTACCAAAGGTATCGATCGAGATTGAGGTAGGTTCTGCCACGCCAATTGCGTAGGAAACCTGAATTTCACAGCGGCTTGCGAGTCCCGCTGCGACAATATTTTTTGCGACATAGCGTCCCGCATAGGCTGCTGAGCGATCAACCTTAGATGGGTCTTTGCCAGAGAAGGCACCGCCGCCGTGGCGCGCCATACCACCGTAAGTATCAACGATAATTTTCCGGCCAGTGAGGCCGCAATCACCCATTGGACCACCAATAATGAACTGTCCGGTTGGGTTGATGTGGTATTGCGTGTCAGCTGTTAGCCACTCAGCGGGAAGAACAGCTTCAATGATTTCACGTTTCACGAAGTCTCTCAGCGTGGCTTGATCGATGTCGGGCGAGTGTTGTGTCGACAGTACAACTGCATCAACCGAAAGCGGCTTGCCATTGTCATCGTAACGCAGGGAAATCTGACTTTTCGCATCAGGACGTAGGAAGTCAGCTGCGCCCGATCGCCGAAGCTCAGCTTGTCGCTCAACCAAGCGGTGCGAGTAGAATATGGGAGCCGGCATCAATGTGTCAGTTTCGTCGGCGGCATAACCAAACATAAGGCCCTGGTCGCCCGCGCCTTGATTGGCTTCGTCTGCCTCGTGCGTTCCCATCGCGATGTCAGATGATTGCAAACCGATCGCATTAATCACTGCACAGGTATTACCATCAAAACAGACGTCTGAGCTGTCGTAACCAATGTCACAGATAACCTTGCGAACAGTGCTCTCGACTTCGCCCGGCGTGATGTCGGCCGATGACGTGACCTCTCCAGCAAGCACGGCCATTCCTGTTTTTACTAACGTTTCGACGGCGACGCGTGCGTTGGCATCTTTGGACAAATAAAGGTCTAAGATTGCGTCTGAGACCTGATCGGCCACCTTATCGGGGTGGCCTTCCGATACAGATTCTGACGTGAACAGTGTGTATGAACTCACAGGACATTCCCCCGTTTTATTGTGGGGTCACTATATAAAGATATCCTTATGTGTCAATGTTGTTTTATTTTCATGTTGTCACAAAATACGAACAACCCCACCTGGTGTGCTGATAAGTAAAACGTCAGCAGGTCTATGGGCGAAAATTCCATTGCAGACTACACCAGTCATGTTGTTGATTTCGCTCTCGAGCGCATTGGGATCGTCAATGTGCAACCCGTGAACGTCGAGGATGATATTGCCATTGTCGGTAATCACACCTTCTCGCCAAACAGCGTCGCCACCGAGCTGATTCAGTGCTTCCTGAACGAGCGTACGGGCCATGGGAATTACTTCGACCGGCAAGGGAAAGGCGCCGAGCTGAGGGACCATTTTGCTGTTGTCGGCAATACATATGAATTCCTTGGCCTTAGCTGCGGCAATCTTCTCGCGGGTTAGCGCTGCACCGCCGCCTTTAATCAAAAAGCCCTCGTCCGTCGACTCATCGGCGCCGTCGATGTACACGTCGACGCGATCGACGTCGTTGAGATCTTTTACCTCAAAATCGAGTTCACGCAGCAGCTCGGATGATCGCTCTGAGCTCGATACGGTTGTTTGAATTCGGTCTCGGAGTCGAGGCAGCTCCGCAATAAAGCATTCCGCTGTACTGCCAGTCCCAATGCCAACGACGAGATCGTGGCCGTGTGCAGTCATCACTCTCTCAATCGCCTCGTGCGCCACCATCTGCTTTAGGGTCTGTAAGTCCATAGGACATCCTTATTGCTGTAATTTTGTTTAGTCCGCGGAAAAGATTTTGCCAGGGTTCATGATGCCATCGGGGTCAAAAATGGCTTTGATCGCACGCATCGACGCGATCTCGCTCTCTGATCGAGTGTACTCTAGGAAAGGTGCTTTCAGGGTTCCGACACCGTGCTCTGCCGAGACACTTCCGCCGAGCTCCCGAATGGCCTCAAAGATATCGATTGACACTTCGCCACATCGCTCCTTGAAGTCAGCGATGTCGAGTGTATCGGGCTTCAAAATGTTGAGGTGTAAATTGCCGTCACCAATGTGTCCGTACCAGCACACTTCCCAGTCTGGGTAGTGCCGATGCACCACCTCATCGACCGCTGATAAAAGCTCAGGTACTTTGGAGACGGTTGATGAAATATCATTTTTGTAAGGCGTCCAACGCGTGATGGTCTCTGAGATGTCCTCGCGTAGCCGCCAAAGCGCCCTTGCTTGGGCAACGCTTTGACTCATTACGGCATCCAATACCCAGCCTTGTTCCATGCAGGCTTCGACGGCCTCAAAGACCCTTGCTTCGCTATCCTCGCCATCGCGCTCAAACTCGATCAGCGCATAGAAGGGTGTTTGAGTCTCAAAAGGGCGGGCAACGCCGGCGTGCTCAACCACTTTTGACACGGCAAGCTCTGAGAAGAACTCGTAGGCGAGCAGCGGCGTTGTCGCTTGAATGCGCTGCAGAACCTGCATGATCGCGTCCATATCGCTAAGCCCAAGCACCAACACGGTAGGGTCCTTCGGTGGTGAGCAGAGCTTCAGGGTTGCCTCAGTGATAAAGCCCAAGACCCCCTCAGAACCGATAAAGAGGTGCCTAAAATCAAGGCCTGTATTGTTCTTCATCAGACCCCGATTGAGCTCCAGTATTTCACCGGTACCAGCAACCACAGTCAGGCCTGCCACCCATTCACGCGTCATGCCGTAGCGGATTACATTGATACCACCCGCATTGGTAGCAATGTTGCCACCAATCTGACTCGAGCCGCTGGACGCAAAATCGACGGGATAGAAAAGTCCGGCTTCACTCGCCGCCGCTTGGATGGCCTGGGTGATCGCACCTGCACCTACCTGAATGGTTCTGTCGGTTTTGTTAACCGGATAAATCGCATTCAGTTTATCGAGCGAGACAACAACCTCACCGTTTGCGGCAACAGCACCGCCACTGAGCCCCGTACGACCACCAGAGGGCACCAGCGCAACGCCATGGACTCTTGCAAACTTAACAACGTCAGCCACTTCATTGGTGGTTCGCGGGAAGACGACGGCGAGCGGCGCGGGCTGGGTAAAACGTGTCCAATCTTGCCCATAGCTCTCGAGTACGGAGGTCTCCACTGAGACCTGATCCTCAGAAAGTACAGACTTGAGTGCATGAATAACGTCTATTGACGGTTGGGACACATTGAACTCCATAGCGGTGAGGACCGTAATGTTATCATCCGCGCCCCGCGCGCTCACCTTCAGAAGTAGGTTATGAAACAACAGTCTCTCCAAAAATCGAAGATCAAGTTCCTCTTGCTCGAGGGTGTTCATCAAAGCGCGATCGACGCGCTGGCGAAAGCGGGGTACACCAATGTTGTTACCTATCCTAAGGCGCTTCCGACAGAGGATTTGAAACAAGAGATAAAAGACGCACACTTCGTCGGCATTCGCTCGCGCACCCAGCTCTCTGAGGACGTGCTCGATGCGGCAGAGCGCCTGGTAGCTATTGGTTGCTTCTGTATTGGTACCAACCAGGTAGATCTTGAGGCTGCAGCACGCCGTGGTATTCCTGTCTTTAATGCGCCATTCTCAAATACGCGGAGCGTTGCCGAGCTTGTTATGGCTGAGGTTATTTTGTTGCTTCGAGGCGTGCCGCAACGAAGTGCTGCTGCGCACCGAGGCGAGTGGCATAAAAGTGCAACGGGCTCGTTCGAGTGCCGCGGCAAAACCCTTGGCATTATCGGCTACGGCAATATTGGTATGCAGCTCGGCGTGATTGCTGAGAGCCTTGGCATGAAGGTGGTTTATTTTGACGTCGAGTCCAAGTTGCCCCTTGGAAACGCGCAGCCCAAAGCAACATTAAAAGCGCTCCTTGAGGAGTCACATGTCATGAGTTTGCATGTGCCCCAACATGCCAGCACTGAGCTATTGATTGGTCGACAAGAGATTGCGGCAATGCGTTCAGGCGCTATGTTGATAAACGCATCGAGAGGGAACGTAGTCGATCTTGATGCTTTGGCAGAGGCATTGAATGGCAATCACATTGGTGGCGCAGCCATCGATGTATTTCCTGTTGAGCCCCGGTCAAATAACGACGAGTTCCAATCGCCACTTCGTGGCATCGATCAGTGCATTCTCACGCCCCATATTGGTGGTTCGACTCAGGAGGCGCAGGAAAACATTGGTGTCGAGGTCGCCGAGAAGCTCACGCGCTATAGTGACAACGGTACGACCACTTCTGCGGTGAACTTCCCTGAGGTCGCCCTGCCCGAGCACGAAGGTAAGCACCGTTTGCTGCACGTCCACCAAAACATTCCGGGCATTATGAGTGCAATTAACCAGGTGTTCAGCGATAGCTCGGTTAATGTGAGCGGTCAGTACCTGCAAACCATGGGCGATACTGGATATGTCGTAATCGATATCGAAAGCGATTATTCGAAGAACCTGATTAATCAGCTGTCGGCGATCGAAGGCACACTGCGAACACGCGTTCTGTTTTAGGTCGGAGCCCCCTGCCGCCGTAACATATTGGCGATCGCGCAACACAGAATACGTTTTATTCGCCGCCCTGACTGCGCAATTTCTGGATTTAAGCTTAGGGCATAAAAAAGCCCTCGGATGAGGGCTCTGATAGGTGTC
>CBFIHK010000094.1:839-5894 GCA_965662305.1 Luminiphilus sp. | reverse complement strand
AACACTGCCTGCTACGCGAAGCGCCCATAGTTCTGATGGTCGGTAGGAAGCCGCGAACTCCCCTCCTTTGACATCGACGGCCGGAACGTTTGCGTAGGGGCTTCGACGACTGGGTTTTTCTATCAAGTTTTTGATGTCATAGGCGTAGATAGCTCCAGAGACATCCCAAACGTCTGAGGGCGACCAATTGAGGGTGATATCAAGGTTGTGAGATTTTGCTTCTGATACCTCCGGGTTTCCGTACCTAGGGTCGAATAGCTCGACTAACTTCGGAAATCGAGTGCGCTCCGCTGCGCTCATCCTGAGTAAAGTTTGCTGATTAATATCCCATTCGAGTGCTATCTGCGGATTAAATGCTGTCGATGAGTTTGTCTCTGCAAAGTCAGGTTCAAACTGCGTAAGAATACCGCCGATAGCCACCTGAACTCTATCGCTCACTAGGTATTGGTATTCGACTGCCGCGTTAACGTAGGAGCTTCGATTACCTTTTGCATTATCAGTAGACGTGTCTACTAATGCTTCTTCGGTCGCTGCTAATGAGGCGGTCAATCGGCTTGTGGTATCGGCTTCAAAGTGGCCAAAGACTTGAATCCCGCGTGTCCTCGCTTCTGCGTATTCGGTATCTGAAATCGATTCGTAGCTGCTCGAGTCGTATTCATTGAGTCGAAAACGATATGAAGACTCGAAAATCTTTGCGGCGATTGGGAGTTCAGCAAATTGATGATTGAGGGCAAAAATGCGCTGCGTTGCACGATCGAGGCGTTCGTAATTTGGATCGTCGGTAAAAAGCTCCGGTGGCAAACCCTTGGTGTTTGAAGAGTGAAGCGCTAAAAACGAGGTTTGACCTATCTTGTCGCCGTCGTGTGTGAGCCGCAATCGTACATTCTCCCGCTCGAAATCGGAATTCAAGCGGCGCTTTCTGGCCATTCCATCGGGGAGCGCAAAGTCTCCTTGCTTTTGTTGGCTGACATGAAGGGTTCCGCCAAGGGCGTCATGTCGCCGGGACGTGGACATCTGGTACAGGCGTCCCCCCTCGGTACCCGCCTGAAGTCGAACCGAGGTTTTTGCCTCGTCGTCGATGCGTTCAGGATTTATATCTACAACCCCTGAGAGGCCATTAATACCGTAAATCACTGAGGGTGCTGACTTCATAACACGGATTTGAGCCACGCCTTGCGAGGTCAGTTCCGCAAGATCTATCGTTCCATCGTATGCTGAAGCTACCGGTACGCCATCGTACAAGATGAGCGTTTCTCGGTCTCTGAAGCCCCTTATCCATGCCCGAGCTTCTCCTGAGGAAGCGCCGTATTGCACGTTTAATCCCGGAACCTGCTCAAGCGCGTCCGATACAGAAACAGCGTTTCGCGCTTGAATATCTGACTGGGACGTGACCCAGGCAGCCAGTAACGTTTCGTTATTTGACTCATTATTTTCGGCCCTAATAATGATTTCTGGGAGGAAACTGTCAGCACTGGCGCCATTGCTATGAAGTGTCGGTACCACGCAGGACACAATGATAAGGAATGGAGTAACTCCAGCCGCGAACGTGTCTATAGGTAGCGATTTCATTGACCTAGTAATCATGGGGTTGCTCTCATGAAGCCACAAAGTATCAGGGTTTACCCTGCCCCTGTTAGTTGAACTGCACCCAGCTAAGTGCAAGAGTGCCACTATCTCCTTGGGCTAAGTAAATTTCAACGCATCTCTATGGCTCTAAAATTGCTAGAAGAAAAGGTATTGAAGCCGATTCGGGGCCTGCTCTCGCAAGGCGTGACGCCAAGAAAAATGTCTCAAGCGGTAGCTGCAGGGTTTGTGCTTGGTATGACCCCAATGCTTGGTGTTTCGACACCTCTTGCGGTGGTGGCGGCGGCGGTATTCAAGCTCAATCAGGTTGTTATTCAGGTGGCAAACTATGCGGCCTACCCCGCTCAAATAGTCATGTTCATACCCTTTATCCGTCTCGGTGAATGGGTATTCGGTCTAGAACCGGCAGCGATCAATCCATCTGATATTGCAACAATGTTTAGTGATGATTTTCAGGCGTCGGTGCAACTCTACGGGCAGTCGCTACTTGCTGGGTGGCTTTCCTGGTTAATAGCGGCTGTGCCGCTTACTCTTATTTTGAGGTGGCCTCTTGAGAAAATGCTCATCAGGTATTTTTCTCGATCCGAGATTCATGGCCGGTGAACCTCACCTGCAGCATGCTGTGTAGAGTCATTAGGTTATCGCCTGAAACCACTATTTGATCAAAAGTTAGTGGAGATACTGACGCCTAATGTGTGGTCTAGGGAAGATTGTGGTCCATTCAAATCCAACCAAGCGGGTTGCTCATACCGCAGCCTTAGGCGCCAGTTCTCGGAAATAGTAGCAGTCAAATACACGGTAATATCAATCTGATCTCCACCGAAGGCGTTTGGATCGACAACGGGCGCAGGGTATGGAAAGCCGGGAATAGGTACAGTGAGTGACTCGTCCCCTCCACGTATCATTCCTCTAGATAGATAATCAGCACGGAGACCGAGCACAACATCACTACCAATATTACGCTCAGCCCACGTGCCAACACCGTAGGTATTGCCGAGTCGGTAGTCTCTGTCATTCTTACCTGTTCTGATTCTGGCTTGACCTTCTACTCCCCAGGTAAAACGCTCTTCATATTTTTGAAAAGCCAGCAAGACCGGGAAATCCCAAGTTCCTGAGCCTAGTTGCATCGTGTAAGGCAGTTGCTGATTTCCCGGTGCGCGTGGTGTGTCGCCCTCTTCATCAATAGAGCCCGTGGGGAAACTAATACCGCCTCCCACACGCCAGACGCTATTTGGCGAGCGGCTGATAATTCTATCGGCGATAAATACAACATCACCCAGACCATTTGAACTGATATTGAATTCATCGTAGCCGGGAATGATGGAGATATGATCAGTACTCTGGTGTACCAGCGGTATCTGACCTCTTAATGTCACTTCCTCAGATAAATCATAGGCTATTTGGACCGCAGTCACTTCTTGCCTGATCTCAGTGGGTACAACGGGGTAGTTTTTGTCCGTTCGAGGCTCCTGTCCGGGAGAGAACAGCACATCGTCATAGGATACTTTTGAGCCATTAATAAAATATTGATCGTAGGCCGATGAGGTGAACGCGAGCTCCAAATGCCATTTGCTGTCCCTCTCTGAACCCGCCGACTCGTCAATAATATTGGTATCAAACAGGTCTTCAATCGAGAGTTCTAAAAGCTCTGTTGGCACCGTCTGAGACCACGACTGACTATTGCTCAAGGTTGCCGCTAAAGCTACGCTAAATGACAGTTTCAATGCGTTATTTTTCATGTTGTCGTTCCTCTAAGTCTTCTTGCTGCTGATACTCCAGATAGTGTTGTAGTGCCGTCGCAAGTGTTTCCAGAGAGATTGGCTTGGTAAGGTAGTCCTTCATGCCCTCGCTCATCGCCCGCTCTTTGTCTCCCACCATTGCGTGCGCGGACAGTCCTACAATGTAGGGCTCCCACTCCCTCTCTATTGCCTCGGATACGATGTCCCGTGTTGCCGCAAGGCCATCTTTAACCGGCATGGATATATCCATAAGGATTACGTCAAAACGCGCCTCGGTCACTGCATCGACGGCCTGCTGTCCATCACTAACGACTGTCACAGCCACGCCAAGCTTTTTCAGTAATTCGGTAACGATGAATTGGTTTACTTCAGAGTCCTCTGCAACCAGAACAGACAGAGGTTGATTGTCCTTTGCCTCTGCAAACGATGCGCGGGCAATGGATGATGAATTGGTTTCTGTGTTTGGGGTGAGGCCGTCAACTTCATCTCGCGATAGTGCCTCTAAGGGAATTTCGAACCAGAACCGCGAGCCCTTTTTAGGTTCGGAATCAAAACCAATATCGCCGCCCATCAATGAAACCAGTTGGCTACAAATCGATAAGCCCAAACCTGCGCCCCCGTAGCGGCGGGTAAGGCCGGTATCTATTTGCTGGAATCGAGAAAAAACGACATCGTGTTGGTCTTCGTCGATACCGATTCCAGTGTCGATCACTTCGAATCTTACGCGGGACCGGTTGTCTAAAGCCTGGACGATAATTGCGATGTATCCCTCTTCAGTAAATTTGAAGGCGTTGCCCACTAAGTTGAGCAGTATCTGCCTTACCCGGCCTTGATCGGCGACGAGAAAAGCAGGCACGCTTTCACTAACATCTATTTTGAGTTCAATACCGCGCCGCTTTATTTGATCACTAAACAACGCCTTAACACTGAAGATGCAGGGTTCAAGCTCGAAAACGGATGGTCTGATTTCAAGCTGACCGGCCTCTATCCGAGTAAAGTCCAAAATGTCGTCGATAATCGTCAGTAGGGCATCGGCAGATCTTCCCATCGAAGCCATCCATGCCTCTTGGCGAGAATTAAGTCCCTCGAGTTTCACAAGATCGATGAGACCAACAATGCCATTCATAGGTGTTCTAACCTCGTGAGACATATTGGCCAAGAAGGATGTTTTAGCTTGGGCAGATGCTTCAGCGGCATCACGCGCTTTCGTGAGTTCCTCGATAATCTCCGATAGTCGGTTATCTCGATCTTCTACGCGGGCGAGCAGATTGTTGAGTGCCCCCACCACATGCCCTAATTCATCGTTTCGGTCGTAGCTCACTCGCTCGGTATAAGACTCAGCTTGCGCGGCACGACTCATGAATTTATCGAGCTCGTTGAGAGGTTTAGTTACCCGCCTGTTGAGGGATCGCGAGAGCCAGACCGCAATAAATAGCCCGATAATCCAAAGCGCGAGCGCCGCGATACTAATATAGCCATGCTCTACATGAATCGGACGAAGCGAGAACGCGATCGTAACTTTTCCCAGCGACTCACTGGCGATCGCAACCTCACTGCTTACGACACTCTGCACAGGAATAAAAACAAAGGATGCCTCGCGTTGAAGGCTTGGTTCGCCCCATGACGAGAAAAGTGAACCGTCACTGTCATAAATACTTGCACTGCGCACATCACTGAGGAGCTGAAGGCTCTCTAAAATCTGATCTGCACTATCAACATCGCCAAAAGCGAG
>CBFIHK010000094.1:0-830 GCA_965662305.1 Luminiphilus sp. | reverse complement strand
GCTTGCACTGCGCACATCACTGAGGAGCTGAAGGCTCTCTAAAATCTGATCTGCACTATCAACATCGCCAAAAGCGAGTGGTGCTTGCAGATTGAAAGCAAGCAAATCTGAAATACTCTTTGCACGCTCGTTAGCATCATCGACGGCGTTACTGAAAGAGATAAGAAGTAAAGCGACGAGGAATAAGAACCCGACTGCTGCTGTGATAACGACAGCAACTCCGGTTAGATATTTCTCGATCGATAGATCGCGCAGGGCGGGGGAGACTGGAAGGCGCATATCAATCCCCACCAACAACGGTTGCGAGCTTTAATAGTTGACTGCTCGCACTTAGGTTGCCCATTTTTAGTGAGTCGAGATTAATGTTTAGTCCCAGCCGAGACCCTTTACGCGTGAGTTCGATCATACCCCCGCGGCTAGCGAAGTCCTCACGGTCGCTTACGAGTAATTGGTTAGGCGCCGGACTGCTGACCGCTTCGTCTCCAACAAAGCGTACATCACAGGCAATACCTTGATCGCCCTCTTCTAGAACGGAAACCTTTGCGACATCGCTTTTGGCCTTCACCAATAACTCAAACGTCGCCGTGATGTCGGACTTCTCGTCAAAGCAAAAATGTGTGGCTTTTCGGCCATCCTGCCATCGGATAAATCTTGGTAAGCGGTATAAAAAGGCCGCTTTTACTTGAGCCGACTGATAGCCAACGGCGTCACCCTGCGACTGAGCTCTCGTGGGCTGCGCATCCAAGAAACTCATGGCAATGAACAAGGCAAACGACATTAGCGCGCCAGCACGAGTAAGTGATATTAGCTGTTTTTTATTCTTCACGACG
>CBFIHK010000093.1:0-5896 GCA_965662305.1 Luminiphilus sp. | reverse complement strand
GCATGCCACAGTTCAGAACTGTGGCGTAAGAGACATTCGTTACTCGGCAACGATTGCAATATTTGCTGTCGTCGCTACCTCAGCGTGAAGCTGAATCATGATCTCGTACTCGCCGAGCTCACGAATGGCGCCATCGGGGAGGCGTACTTCCGACTTGTCAGTCTCGCAGCCTGCTGCCGTCAGAGCCTCGGCGATATCACGTGTACCCACTGATCCAAAGAGTTTGCCCTCTTCGCCAGCCGTTGCAGCAATTTGTACCTGCTCCAAAGCCTGAATAGCCTCGGCACGCTTTTGCGCTGCATCAAGCGTCGCAGCAGCGGCAGCTTCAAGCTCAGCACGTCGTGCCTCGAACTTTTCAACGTTCTCAGGCGTGGCAGGCACTGCTTTCCCTTGTGGGATAAGGAAGTTACGGCCATAGCCTGGCTTCACATCAACACGGTCACCCAGTCCACCCAAGCTACCAACGTTATCGAGCAGAATTACTTCCATCGTTTTTTCCCTCTACTTTGAGCACGCTGTGCCCAACCTTTTCTAAACTTATTTCGATTTTGCGCGACGCCCTAAATCAAGGAACGCATCCAGCAAAACCGCTAGTAACACGCCGACTTTCAACCCATCGACGATAATCCAAAGCACATACCCGACGGTCATAAACGTGCCACCTAACTGTTGACGCTTCGCAATGTGATGAAACAGTGCAAAACCCGCTAGGGTCACGGGAATCCCCGCCAGCGCAGACCAAGCTGCTGCCTCGCTACCATTTAGCGCTCCCAGCATCGCCGCGAGCACCAAAAGCGCCGTTAAAACGCTGGGCAATTTAAATGCCCTGAACTCTTCTCCGAATGCACCCGGCTTGAAGAGCGCTGCCTGCCAATACCGCCCTAGCAATAAACTCAAGGACGCCATCAGCGCATTCCCGGTTGCCATCAAACCCGCAACCTGAGTCACCGTAGGTCTAAACCCATTCAGCGATTCACCCGACTCGGGCGACTCCGCTTGAAGCGCCGCGATCCATGTATCCAGCATCGATAACATGGCCTCTAAAAAGGCCGAGTTGAGCGTTAGCAGCAAAACACCACCAATCGCCGACACCGGAACGACCGCTAACAATGCCAGCGACAGACTTAAGGTCTGTGCAAGAACCATCGCACCTACAAAAACGGACAACAGCAAAAAGCCGGTTCCGTAATCTCCGCTTACCCAACCCAGCAAAAGTGCAGGTAAAAGAGACCATAAAGCTACCCAAGATCCATTGCGCGTTCCTTGCGCCATTGTCACTAGGGCTATCGCCGCCGCACTAATCGGAGCGGCGAAGACAAGCACTGAGCCAAGTACAGCTATCGCCAGCGCTTGCCAGCGGCCACGCATGATAAATTCAGCGAGGCCGCGCATCACTGTCTTACTGGTGAGAGTCCGTGTAAGGCAATAGTGCTAAGTAACGGGCGCGCTTGATGGCTGTGGCCAACTGACGCTGATACTTCGCTTTGGTACCTGTGATACGGCTAGGTACGATCTTCCCAGTCTCAGTGATGTACTGCTTGAGAACTTCCAAATCTTTGTAGTCGATTTCCTGAACGCCTTCGGCGGTGAAACGACAGAACTTTCTACGTCGGAAAAAACGTGACATCGATTACTCCTCCTCTGCGCTATCAGTTTCTGCGGGCGCCTCTTCAACGGCCTCATCAGAAGCTACGTCTTCAGTTGCCGCGGCTTCAGCGGCTTTTGCTTCTGCTGCCTGACGCTCTTGATAACGTGACTTACGCTCACGATCCTCTTTCTCGGACTTCATGATCAGAGACTCCTCAGTCACTGCTTCGTCCCGACGAATAACGAGGTTGCGGATAACCGCATCGTTGTAGCGGAAAGTGGTTGTCAGCTCTTCCATGGCCTCATTGCTGGCCTCAACATTCATCAAGACGTAATGAGCCTTATGAATCTTATTGATGTGGTAAGCAAGCTGACGACGACCCCAATCTTCGAGGCGGTGAACTTGTCCGCCATCCTTGGTGATCACATTGGTGTACCGCTCGATCATGCCCGGTACTTGTGCCGACTGGTCCGGATGGACCATAAAGACGATTTCGTAGTGTCGCACTAACGATCTCTCCCTTCGGTTGTAGCTGCCTGACTAACAGTGCAGCAAGGAGTTAAGGCTCATAGAGCCCGGCTAATTGTGAGGCGCGGAGTCTACAGAGGGTCAAACAAGAATGCAATTACCCGCTGCGACGTTGTCGCACGGCCTCAAACAGACAGATCCCCGTCGCCACGGAGACGTTGAGGCTCGAGACATCACCCGCCATTGGCAGCTTGACCAAAAAATCGCAGGCTTTGGTAGTGAGGCGTCGCATACCAGGTCCTTCTGCCCCCATCACCAGTGCGGTCGGAATCGACAAATCCTGATCGTAAACCAAGGTTTCTGCCTCGCCTGTGGTGCCAACAATCCAGATACCCAGTTCTTTGAGTGAGCGGAGTGTTCGCGCAAGATTGGTGACACGCACAAGCGGGATAACATCGGCGGCACCACTGGCGACCTTCCGAGCAACCGCATTGAGCTCTGCACTGTTGTCTTTCGGCACGATCACCGCAGCCACACCCGCGGCATCTGCCGATCGAAGGCAGGCCCCCAAATTATGAGGATCGGTTACGCCATCGAGCACCAACACGAGCGGGCAGTCGATGCCTTTGAGATAGCTTGAAAGATCGCGCTCGGCAATCCCGCCATCAGCCTGTCTCGGCTTGATAACCGCCACGACCCCTTGATGACGCTCAGATACCATCTCGTCGAGATCCGCTTTGGTAACCCGATCAACCGCAACGCCTTGATTTTGAGCGAGCGATAGGAGCCCCTGTATGCGTTTGTCGTTTCGGTCAGATTGGATTGAAAGCGAGATAATTCGTTCAGGCGAGCGTCGCAATATGACGTCTACCGCATGGATGCCGTAAGCCGTCTCAGACACTAGCTTCGCCCACCACGCTTTGCTGTGCCCTTATTCTTAGATACTTTTTTTGACGCCTTGGACACCTTAGACGTCTTTCCCTTTGCCGCCTTGGCTTTCGCACCTTTAGCTTTAGCGGACTTCTTATCTGAAACCCCTTTATCCGAACCACGCGAGCTATGCGGAGCCCCTCTATCAGCGGTCTTTGCCGATTTCGATCGCTTTGACGAGGGTGCGTCTGAAGCCCGTGACTGTCGCCGTACCGACGTCTTATTACCGCGACGACCCGCGCCTGGCGTTACTTCGCCAACAATTTCGAGGTCGATCTTCCGATCATCGAGATCAACTCGCGCCACCCGCACCCGAACAGCGTCTCCTAACTGATAAGTCTTCCGCGTGTGCTCACCCACAAGTCGTTGAGATGCTTGGTCAAAGTGGTAGTAATCAGAGGGTAAGGCACTGATATGCACCAAGCCTTCCATATAAATATCGCTGAGCTCAACGAACATGCCAAAGCGCGTCACGGACGCCACAACCCCGGCAAACTCATCACCAATGTGATGTCGCAGGTACTCGCATTTGAGCCACAAATTAACGTCGCGCGTCGCGTCATCCGCCCTTCGCTCCGTCATCGAACAATGCTCACCCACAGCGACAAGATCAGCCATCGTGTAGGGGTACAAGGAACGGCTCTTTTCTTTGGACAACTTCCGTGGCGTAGACCCCATGCTGGTCGCTAAGCGCTTGATCGCTCGATGCACCAGCAAATCAGGGTAGCGCCGAATTGGCGAGGTAAAATGCGCGTAGGCCTCGTAGTTCAGTCCGAAGTGCCCACCGTTATCGGGCTTGTAAACCGCCTGACTGAGTGAGCGCAGCAACATGGTTTGGATCACCTGCGCGTCGTCGCGATCTGCCAACCGTGATAACACTGTTTGGTAATCCAGTGGCGTTGGGTCCAAGCCACCCGGCAACTCGAGCGCTAGCTCTCCCAAAAAGGTCCGAAGCGCCTCCAGTCGTTCTGCAGAAGGTCCCTCGTGGACTCTGAATAATCCAGCCAGCTCAGAGGCCTCGAGAAAGTTTGCCGTAGCGACATTAGCCGCCAACATGCACTCTTCGATGAGCTTGTGCGCGTCGTTTCGATTGACCGGAACAATGGCATCGATCTTACGGTTTTCATCGAAGAGAATCCGGGTTTCCACTGTCTCAAAGTCAATGGCCCCGCGCTTTGCTCGTGCTTGGCGTAGTACTTTGTAAAGCGCGTGCAGCCTGAACAAGCCGTCCAATCGCTCTGAGGGTACGCCGTCGCACCAGCCGTTCTCTAACACCTCTCCCACCTGGGTGTAAGTCAATCTCGCATGCGAGTGAATCACCGCCTCGTAAAAGGTCGAATCAGTCACTTGCCCGTCAGCATCAATCAACATCTCACAAACCATGGCGAGACGATCGACTGCCGGTTTGAGGGAGCAGAGGCCGTTTGAGAGCACCTCGGGAAACATCGGCACAACCCGCTCGGGGAAGTACACCGAATTACCGCGATTGAATGCCTCTTCGTCTAGTGCACTGCTGATGGGTACGTAGTGACTGACATCGGCAATGGCCACCCAAAGCCGGAATCCGGACCCCTCGGTTTCACAGTAGACTGCATCATCGAAGTCCCGAGCATCCTCACCATCGATAGTGACTAGCCCCAGTTTTCTAAGATCAACTCGGTTTTTCTTATCCGACTCCGAGGGCTCATCGCGCAAGGCGCCTGCCTCAGACAGTACCTCTTCTGGCCATTCGTTAGGAATGTCGTGTGCACGAATCGCGACATCGATCTCGAGGCCTGGGTCCAAATGATCCCCAAGTATCTCCTCAACCTCGCCCTTGGCACCTAGAACCTCGGTTGGATAGCCTGTGATCTTCACCGAAACTAGCTGCCCCGACTTTGCGCCCGCCTTAGCTTTAGGGGGGATGAGAACGTGGTTACTGATTCGTCGGTTATGCGGCAACAGGTAGCCGATTCCACCCTCTTCCATGTAGCGACCAACGATTGACGTATGTGCGCGGGTTAGCACCTCGACAATCTGCCCCGAAGGTCTTCCCTTATCGTCAATGCCAGACTCGGCAACGAGCACCTCGTCGCCATCGAAGACACCGAACATCTGACGGCTCGACAAAAAGAAGTCATCCCCGTCCTCAACCGGTGAAGCAAACCCATAACCGTCTCGGTGACCAATCACTTTGCATTTCACCAAGTCCATTTTCTTGGGAAGCCCTAATGCGCCTCTGCGGCCAGAGACAACCTGGCCGTCGCGCCGCATGGCACGCAATCGCTTTTGCAGGGAGACTAGATCGCTGTCGTTGACGATACCCAAGGCGTCCGCCAATTCGAGCATCCGCATAGGTACATCACGCTCCGCCATCACTTCGAGAATAAGCTCGCGGCTGGCGATAGGCTGTTCGTATTTTTCTGCCTCACGTGAGGCTTGAGGGTCTTGCAACGTTTGAAGCTTGGAAGGTTTTTTCAAAAGTCCGCCGATAAGGGAAACAACAAGCAGGATTGCTTCTTGATATAGGTGAAGTGTACGGCCATGCGATTGACAAATAAATGTCCAAGCCGTAGCCTCGCGATCCTTCGTTTTGCCTTACCTGCCCAGGTGGTGAAATTGGTAGACACGCTAGCTTCAGGTGCTAGTGCTCGCAAGGGCGTGGAGGTTCAAGTCCTCTCCTGGGCACCACTGATTCCAAAAAAATCTAATAAAATCAGCCATTTGATCCGCAAGCTTTTTCGCCCCTTGGTACAATACGTGGTACTTCAAGACGAGGCTGGCAGTGATGACAATCAAGTACCTATTTGAGGCTAACGGGCGTTACTACTTTCAAAAACGATGGCCCACAGATCTTCAATCGGCCATGAAAGCAGCGGGCAGGGGCGCCAACGACAAACAGCGACTAAAGGTGTCAGCCACTCCATTGGC
>CBFIHK010000092.1:0-5933 GCA_965662305.1 Luminiphilus sp. | reverse complement strand
TCTCGTACACGGTCATCGTATAAAAGTTTGATATCTCAATGAACGAATCAGGTCGAATAGGATGCGCCATAGGGCCCGCATCCTCGGCGAACTGATGGGTCCGCAAAAATGCCACGTCCTCGATACGCTTCACGCCCCTAGAGTTCATATCCGCTGAAAACTCGGCGTCACGATATACGGTGAAGCCCTCCTTCAAACTGAGCTGGAACCAATCCCGACAGGTAACACGGTTCCCTGAGAAGTTGTGGAAGTATTCGTGTGCAACAACCGACTCCACGCGCTGATAGCCAAGGTCCGTGGTGATATCTGGGTGCGCCAGTACACAGGAAGTATTAAAGATATTGAGGCTCTTGTTCTCCATCGCCCCCATATTGAAGTCATCGACGGCGACAATATTGAAAAGATCAAGATCGTACTCGAGCCCGTACCGCTCCTCGTCCCAGCGCATAGACGCTTTCAAAGACGTCATCGCATGCTCGCAGTAGCCAATATCCTTAGCTTCAACCCATATCCGAAGATCAACCATCTTCCCTGATATTGTCTCAAAGGTGTCTGAAACTAATTCTAGGTCACCCGCAACAATGGCAAAAAGATAGCTGGGCTTGGGATGTGGATCATGCCAAACGACGGTGTGTCGATTGTTGTCGGCGGAGCTTCGGCTAACTTCGTTGCCGTTACTAAGAAGCACCGGGCAAGTGTTTTTGTCGGCTGTGAGCGATACCGTATACGTCGAGAGCACATCGGGACGATCCAACCCAAAGGTGATCTTACGATAGCCCTCCGCCTCACACTGTGTGCAATACATCGTTCGTGAGCGATATAAGCCCTCCAGCGATGTATTTTGCTCGGGTACGATATCGACCTCGGCTTCAAAACAGACTTGGTTGGGCACGTTCTCGATGGTTAGTTTGCCGTTCACATAGCGATATTCGTCGGCACTCAGCGCTCGTCCATTAATCGCCAGGCTGACAATCTCCAGTGACTCGCCGTCTAATACGAGCGGCGCGTGGTTTGTGCCGTTTCGCTGGATATCGAGTTTGCTTGAAACGCGTGTGCGTCCGTCAAAAATATCAAACGCCAGCTCTACAGCGTCGATTAGAAAGTCGGGGGCTTTGTAGTCCTTCCGATAAACCGTTTTTGGTGCGCCCTCACGCATCATTGCATGCTCTCCAGTTGTACGTGGTACCCGCCAAATTTGCGGACATTCAAAACCCCAGTATCAAACATCAAGTACTGCCCTTTGATGCCCATCAGTCGGCCTTCAACTCTCGGAGTTTTATCAAAATTATGTGCTTTTACTTTGGTTGGAAATTCGATCACGGGGTAGTCAATATCGACTGTGGGTTGATCCTCTAACAACGTAATCGCTTGCAAGCCAAATCGGTCCTGGAGCGCGGAGATGTCGTCGGCACAAAGCGCCATCAACTCTTTTCTCTTTTCTTCCAGAGAGACCGGCTCACCGTTACCTTTTAGCATCGTTTGCCAAGCCGTTTTGTCCTTAACGTGATTAGCCAGCGCCGTCTCCAATAACCCCGAAAGCTGTCGGTGACGAACACGCGCAATAGGCTGCGCCTGGGTTGCACCCTGATCCATCCAGCGTGTTGGTACTTGCGAATGCCTTGTAATGCCAACCTTCACACCCGATGTATTTGCCAGGTATACAATATGGTCGACGAAGCAATTGTTTTCCGCCCAATCGGGTTCACGGCAGGTGCCCTCGTCGAAGTGACACTTTTCTGGACTCACGATACAGCTGTCGCAAGCGGCTAATTTTTTAAAGCAGGGAAAGCAGTGTCCTTGATTGAAGCTCTTATTCGTCTTCCGGGAGCAATGCACACAATTGATAACCCCGGTAAATTCGAGCGCAATGTGACGGCCAATCAGCGGATTGAGCGCTACCCGCTCTTCACCAATGGGTAGTTTGTAATGCACGCTGGCATCTAGCTCTGTCAGCATTTTCCGTAAATTGCCCGATGCGATCATGAACTCAGTCTCTCTTATTGCCACTTGAGTGGAACAGGGTCGTCACAGGTATCACCTGCTTTTGCACCTTTATCGATGAATCCTACGCGCTCCTCTGCCGGCAAGTGAAACTGCCCCCAAAGCAAAACCGCTTCCATCGTTTCTTTTCTCTGTGTTTCGGTCAGTGTGCGTCCGTCCGGCCAGCGACCCGTGGAGAGCGCATCAACCATCCGTTGATACAGCTCTCTGGGCATTGCCTTCACCGCATTTTCGTATGCGCTAGACCCTTCAATTTCGCTAGACATAAGCGCTCATTATCCTCTTGGTAAAACACGGGCAATGATGACGCCTGTGAGAATGCCGACCAATAAACCACCCAAATGCGCACCATTGGCAATCGATCCCAAACCCAACAGTTTCAGAACATCAGTGAAGCCGATTAGCAACCAAATCCACATAAAGGTAAACACAGAGGGGACAGGAATAGTGATCAGCCCAGGGCGAAAACGCCAGAGAATCCAGAGACACCCCATGTAGGCGTAGACCACACCTGATAAACCGCCAAATATGGAAGGTCCTGCCCACAGAGATTGCAAAAGATTGCCGCCCACGGCTCCAGCAATAAATAAGTTAAAAATAAAAACAGAGCCCAAACGTAGTTCCAGACGACTGCCAAACTCCCAAATCCATAGCGCGTTAAATACGAGATGCAATAACCCAAAATGAATCAGTGCTGGGCTGACATATCGCCAATAGTCTGTGCCGGGACTTACTAGTGAAAAGCTCCTGCCGTTGTACTCGACCCTGTTAAAAGCCAGCCAATCGAGAACAATTGCGTCACCCAGCACCTCCATGAAAACAAAGACGATGCAAGCAAGCGCGAGCAAAAGTGCGGTAACCGGTACGCGTCGCCAATGAATCGGTTGATCAGGATGTGAGGGCATCAGACCATCTTAGCTTGTCCCTACAACTCGCATAGAAGCTGTAACCCGGGGGGTGCAACAAGCGAAGCGCTCTCGGCTTTTTCTTAACGAGCACTGAATCACCAGGTTTGAGCGTCATTGACACCTGACCATCGCAGGTAACCAATGGATTATTTTTATTCCGCTCTAATGTATCGATCTGAATAACACTGTCGCCATGCACGACCATGGGACGGCTGTTCAATGAGTGAGGGAACATTGGTACGAGCGCAACCGCGTCGAGCCTAGGATTCATGATTGGGCCTCCGGCTGACATCGAGTAGGCCGTTGAGCCTGTGGGGGTGGCAACAATCAATCCATCGGCATTCATCCGGTACACAAAATCGTTGTCCACCCGGAGCTGGAACTCAATCATTTGCGCCGATGTGCCGGAGTTAACGACAACATCATTGAGCGCCTCTGCCCGTCCCGTTATTTCACCGCCGCTTTCCACTTCGACATCGAGAAGGACGCGACGATCAGTTGTGTAATCGCCATCAAGGACACTACTGACGTGCCCCGCTAGTTCTTCGTCCGGACTCACATCTGTCAGAAATCCGAGTCGGCCTCTGTTGACGCCGATAACTGGACAGTCATGGCGCACCAGAGTCCTGGCAGCACTCAATAAACTTCCGTCGCCTCCGATCACTATGGCCAAATCAACGTTGGCTCCAATGGCATCTCTGGGCTGCATTGCCCGCGTCTCAAAGTGAGCGAGCGTCGCCAGACGGTCCTCTAAGACAACGTCGATGCCCCGACTGTCTAATAGCTCGAGCAGGTGTGCTACGACCTGTGACACACCGGGATGTTCACGCCGTCCCAATAGTCCCACCCGTTTGAATTCACTCATGGTGTGTTGCCCTGCTCCAGATCCCTTTTGTGGCTATTATCACGTGTCAAATAACGCCGCATCGCGTGCGCGACTTCATGGTACGCCAGCAGTCCTGTACCCATAGTCAATGATCGATCACTCAGAGCCTGCCACAGCGTTGCCTCCGATAAAATACGACGAAGGTTCAGCACCATGTGAGCAGCGCTATCTGCCACGGACACACTGTCACCAAGCTCTATGCGTGCTGATGACATTGCTTCTCGGGTCGTTGCTATCGGGATGCCGCGCACCATAGCGTTAACCAGCTTCGCTTCAACGTGTGTCTCATTGAGTAGCGGTTCAACCATGGCCCGGATTCCCAACTCAGTAATTTTCAAGTCGTTGCTATCTCGATGAAGTAATACGTCGCTCCGGGTAGCAAGATCATCAACCAAGGCATCACTAGCATCAACGCCGAGGACATGAAGTTCAAGACCCGGTATAGCATCTCTGATGCCCGTCCACACATGATCTAAAAACCAAAGCAGGCTGTTAACATTATTGGCATCACCAAGGTATCCAGCGTAACCAATGCGCATTCTAGTCGCCGTGAAGCCAGAGACAACCGCCGTTGGACGAGCCGCTGATGGTGTCGTGGACTCATCAACTAGCTTGCCGAGTGGTATTCCCAGCGCGAGTAAGTCTTGGGCCATGTCGGAAGTTGAAAACACCCGGTCACAGCGAGCCAAGCTACTCTGCTCGTAGCGGCGCGCACGTTTGACTTTCCGCGACCCTAGAAAACCTTTTCCAATTGCGGATGCGTTAGATTCAATTCGTTGCGCAAAAAATACTGTCCTGCCCGAAATGCCCAGGGGAAGGTAGGGCATCGCTTCGAGTGCGTCGATAACGACGGATTCAAAGTCTGCTGCTCTTCGCTGAATGGCGGCTCTGAGTCTCGCGTTGACAAAGGGACTCACCCCCGCATGTTCAAGTATCAGTTTGAGCTCGGCGTCAGTGGCCACGTCATTACTACCACGCTCGAAACCACCCGCTACGCGGACTACGCCGAGATCCGCCCGCAATGCATTCAGATCAGCGGCACTCGCAGGACCGACGACAGCGAGTGAAATCTCAAAATCTCGTGCAAGAATTATGATGACCGAGCGTGTAGCCTCGGTCAGCACTGGCTTGTCCCTCTGGGGTTGGACGGCTGTTATGTACAGTAACTTTCGCTTCATCTACCCAAGCCCTAGGGAGACTCAAGACCTACATTATTGAACTCTAAAACGCGTTCTGCTCGGTAACTCGATCTTACAAACACGCCCGAAACCACTTCTTTGAAGCCTTTCCCTAAGCCCCATTCTCGATAGCGCTCAAATTCATCAGGTGTCACAAACCGCTCTACGGCTAAATGATTCTTCGTCGGCTGGAGGTACTGCCCAAGCGTGAGGACATCGACGGATGCATTCCTTAAATCATCCATGCACTCGAGAAGTTCGTCATCTGACTCACCCAAACCGAGCATCAAGGAGGTTTTAGTGATGACGTCCGAGGTCTGTGCCGCGTATTTCAGCACATTCAAGGTTTGCTCATAGCCGGCTCGCGGGTCGCGAACGGGATGCGTTAGGCGTTTCACGGTCTCGACGTTTTGAGCAAAGACATCGAGCCCTGAATCTAGCAGCGTGTCGATGGCTGACTCGAGGCCCAAAAAATCAGGTGTCAGCGCCTCCACGCCCGTATCCGGATTAAGTCGTTTAACCTCTTTTATTGTCTCTGCGTAGTGACCGGCGCCCCCATCGGGCAAGTCGTCGCGATTAACAGACGTCAACACGACATAAGACAGACCCATCAACTGAACCGCTTTTGCTGTATTTTCCGGCTCTTCAGCATCCAGCCAACCCTTGGGATTGCCCGTGTTTACGGAGCAGAACCGACAGGCACGGGTGCAGACCTCGCCCATCAACATAATGGTGGCTGTACCAGCACTCCAACACTCGCTGATGTTGGGGCACTTGGCTTCTTCACAGACAGTGGCCAGTCGATGCTGCTTAACAATATCTTTAACCGACTCGTATTTTGGGGAGTGGCGCACGCGCATCCGCAAAAAATCGGGCTTTTTGAGTCGCTGGGCATCCGATTTAGAAGACTTGATACCGTCTTTGATGGCATGGATACCTGAGGAGGTAACAAATTTCTCC
>CBFIHK010000091.1:0-5966 GCA_965662305.1 Luminiphilus sp. | reverse complement strand
GAGTGTACCAAAACCTGACGGCAGCGCGCGCTTCTTGCTATGATCGCGCCCCCACGAAAGCCCGGACACAATCATGGAACCAATGGTCAACATCGCGCTCCGCGCGGCAAGAAAAGCAGGCAATTTGATTGTCCGAGCGTCAGATGACCTCAGCCGTTTGCGTTTCGAGGCAAAAGGCAAAGCAGACTTTGTCACCGAGGTCGACCTGGCCGCCGAACGCGAGCTAATCTACAACCTGCAGAGTACCTATCCAGACCACGCGTTCATCTGCGAAGAGAGTGGACGGACAGGGCCTGATAATGCCGAACACGTCTGGGTTATCGATCCGCTCGATGGCACCAGCAACTTCATGAGAGGCATACCGCATTACGCCATTAGCATGGCGTGTATCAAAGGCGGAAAGCTCGAGCATGCCGTGATTGTTGATCCAGTCAAACAAGAAGAGTTCACCGCGTCGCGCGGCAGAGGTGCTCAGCTCAACGGCAGACGAATTCGAGTCTCCGACCGCAGCGATATGCGGGAGTGTCTCTTTGGCACAGGTGCACCGTGGCTGGGTAATTGCGATGACCGTATGGATTGGTATGTTCAAGGCTTGGCCAAGGTTGCAGGAAGCTCAATGGGAATCCGGCGTGCCGGTGCCGCAGCACTGGACCTGGCTTATGTCGCTGCTGGTCGACTCGACGGGTTCTGGGAAGCAGGCCTCAAACCCTGGGATATTGCTGCGGGCGCACTACTTATTCGCGAGTCAGGCGGTTTGGTCACGAATTTCCAAGGAAGCGATGATGTTCTTGGGGGCAAGGGCGATATCGTTTGCGCCAATCCCAAGCTGCTTAAGCAACTTGCAGCGGCGATTCGCTAAACCAAACGCTCGCAATTCAGCGAACTGAGCGTTGGCTGAATGACAGTTGAAAAGGCCCACCTCGCGCTCCGGGCAGCTCAAAATTGGAGCGATGCGCATCACACGCTGCCCTGATAAAAGGACAGAATACATAAAGCAGCTCACGCGGGATCTTCTCGCTCGGCACACTCTTGGCGCGCTATGTGGCCGCGGGAAGCTCTCTCGTGGCAAGCTATGGCGCAATCGCGTCCTGATCCTCGCCCTCTTTTACCGGGATAGCGACGTCTTCCTTCGTCACACCCAGGACGAGTAACGAAGTTGATGCCACATAGATAGACGAATAGGTTCCGATCGTTACACCAACAAGCAGTGCAATCGCAAAGCCAAAGATCATATCGCCGCCCAAAAGTGCCAACGAGGTCAGCACCAGCAAGGTGGTCAAAGACGTCACTAAGGTCCGTCCCAGCGTTTCATTGAGCGACACATCGATGACGCCCATGGGATCCATCTTTCGAATCTTGCGCAGATTTTCTCGAATACGGTCCGACACAACGATGGTGTCGTTCAGCGAATAGCCAATGACCGCAAGGATTGCAGCGAGTACGGATAGATCGAACTCCAATCGGGTAATGGAGAAGAAACCGAGAATAACGAGCACGTCATGCGCCAAGGCAATCACCGCGCCCATGGCAAACTTAATTTGGAAACGGAAACCGACGTAGATGAGAACCAGTCCCAGCGCCAGCAGCATCGCGAGACCGCCCTGCTCCCTGAGCTCATCACCCACTTGCGGGCCGACGAACTCCATCCGCTGTAGCGTAATGTCTTGAGGGGTTGCCTGCCGCAGGACATCGACCATTCGCGCACCCTCAGCGTCTGAATAGCTGATAGGTAATCGAACCAATACGTCGCGATCCGTGCCAAAACTAACAACCATGGCACCTTCAAAACCACTGCTCGCCAACTCGGTACGAATGTCACCCAAGTCCGCGCTTTGCTCATAATTGAGCTCTATCAGCGTTCCACCTGTAAAGTCCAAGCCCCAATTGAGTTGCTGTGTTGCTAGAGAGGCAACTGTGGCCAGCAGCAAAATGCCGGAGATTGCTGCCGCAACAAAGCGGCCGCGCATAAAAGCAATCGATGTCATGCGGAAGCTCCCCCTTCGTTTGTGTTTGGCTTCATCGTGACGCGACCAATACTCAAGGACTGAACACGTCGTCCCCCATACACGAGGTTAACAAGCGCACGCGTACCCATGATCGCTGTAAACATCGAGGTGATGATGCCCACCGAGAGCGTCACCGCAAAGCCCTTGATGGGGCCTGTGCCTACTGCATACAAGATGACCGCCACAATCAATGTCGTGATGTTGGCATCCAAAATCGTCGTAACTGCGCGCTCAAAGCCGCTGTGAATAGCGAGCTGGTTAGAAGTACCTGCTGCCAACTCTTCACGGATTCGTGCAAAGATCAGCACATTAGCATCCACCGCCATACCGACAGTGAGTACGATACCCGCAATACCGGGCAGCGTTAGTGTCGCGCCCAATAGCGACATAACGGCAACAAGCAGCACCAAGTTTGCGGTCAAAGCGACCACGGCAATCACACCAAAGACTCGGTAGTACACCATCATGAACAACACCACGAGTGCGAGACCCAACTGCAGTGATTTCATACCGAGTTCGATATTTTCAGCACCCAGTGACGGACCAACTGTACGCTCTTCAACAAAGCTTATCGGTGCAGCAAGCGCACCGGCGCGAAGCATCAGAGCGAGTTCCGATGATTCAGCAGGGCTGTCCAGACCAGTGATTTGGAACTGGGCTCCAAGCGCGGATTGAATGACCGGCGCTGTGAGCACCTTTTTCTCGTCGTAGGGTTCACGAATAACAACGGTCTCGCCATTTTCGTCGACGTCATATGAGGTGCGGAACTTACGCTCGATAAAAAGCACGCCCATACGACGCTTAACGTTGGCGCGTGTGGCACGCGACATCAACATACCGCCTTCGCCATCGAGCGTTATCTGGACGTTGGGCTGACCGTTCTGGTCAAAGCTTGCGGCCGCATTCGACACGCGCTCACCCGTGATAATGATGTCGCGCTCGAGCCACTCGGTCATGCCCTGCCGTGTTTCTCCGCGGTATTCAAACTTCTGACGCTCCGAGAGCGGCGCATTCGTCTCTGCTACCAGCCGGAACTCCAAGTTCGCAACTTTACCGAGAATTCGCTTGGCTTCGGCCGTGTCCTGGATACCGGGAAGCTCTACAACGATACGGTTACTCCCCTGCCGCTGAACCAGTGGCTCAGAGACACCTAATTCATTCACGCGATTTCGAAGGGTGGTGAGGTTTTGAGCGACTGCGTATTCCACGGTCTCCGCAATCGTGACCTCGGTCACCTCAGCGAACAACTGCGGGCCATTTTCGTCAACACGATCGAGCAGTAGCTCCGGGTACAAATCTCTTACCTGAGAACGTGCCTCTTCACGGTCTTCAACCGATCGGAAAGTCATACCAACACGCGTACCATCTAACGCAATGCGTCCCCGGATGCGCTCCTCACGGAGTCTGCGCTTGATGCCATTCTCGTATTGCTCAAGCTTTCTAGAGGTCGCTGCGTCAACATCCACCTCGAGTTTGAAATGGACGCCGCCACTGAGGTCCAAACCCAACTTCATGGGCTGAGCAGCGCCACGTACCAACCAATCAGGCGTTGTCGGGGCGAGGTTCAATGCAACGATGAAGTCGTCACCCAAGGCGCGCTGAAGGGCTGCTTGCGCCTTCAACTGCTGGTCACGACTCTCGAGTCTAATAAGGCCCGTTTTTCCAGACTGCTGAACTTCCTGACCAAAATGACCAATACCTGCCTCGGTGAGGGCATCACTTGCGCGTTCTAATACAGCTTCATCTACGCCCTGCGAGCCACTAGAGCCACCGATCTGAAGTGCAGGATCAGGGGCATAGATATTCGGGGCCGCGTAGTAGAAGCCCATAGCGACCACAAACGCTATAAACAAATTTTTCCACAAGGAATAACGATTCAGCATTGATGCTCCATATCACCCAGCTGTTAGGCCTCACGGCCAAGCGGCGCGCAGTTTAGCGCGTGGCGCTCGTTTCTGCTAATGCTCACCAAGGTTAGTTGACCCACACTCTCGCGTTGCGGAATAAACGCATCCAACCTGAGTCTTCGGGCCAATCGCTTGGCGCCCAAGACATTTGGACGGTTCTAAAAACACGCTCAGGGTGCGGCATCATGATGTTGATTCTACCGTCCGCATTACAAAGACCCGTGATACCGTTCGGAGAACCGTTTGGATTCGCAGGAAAGGCCTGCGTCTGCTGCCCAACGTTATCAACATAACGTAGGGAAACACGATCAGACGTCTCAACAGCGAAGATCGCGTCTGAGCCAGCAAACTGCGCGCGCCCTTCGCCATGAGCAACCACAATAGGCAGCTCTGAACCTTCCATACCTGCCATCAAAATACTCGACGACTTTTCAACGCGGACACGCACAAGTCGCGCTTCATACTGTTCTGAAAGATTGCGCGCAAATCGTGGCCAATGCTCCGTCCCCGGGATAAGCGGCGCCAGCGCGGATAACATCTGGCAACCATTGCAAACGCCCAACGCGAAACTATCGTCGCGCTCGAAGAACGCTTGGAATTGATCACTCATCGCGGGATCGAATAAAACACCTTTCGCCCATCCTTCGCCTGCACCCAGAACATCACCGTAGGAGAAGCCTCCGCAAGCTGCCAGTCCCTTAAACTCAGCGAGCTGTCTCCGTCCAGACTTGAGATCTGACATGTGTACATCGATCGCTTCGAAGCCGGCACGATCAAACGCAGCGGCCATTTCAGCTTGGCCGTTCACGCCCTGCTCGCGCAAGATGGCGACTTTGGGTCGAACACCCCTGGCAATCATGGGGGCGGCGACATCGTCGGTCGCATCGAAACTTAGCGATGCGGTCAGACCCGGATTGTCAGCGAGAATATCCGCATACTCTTGGTCAGCGCATTCCGCGTTATCGCGATCACGCTGGATCGCATAACTGTTTTGTGCCCATAGCTGTTGCAGGGCTCCGCGACGACTATCGACCAATTCGAACGAAGCTGTGTTAACAACAACTCGCTCGTCGAGACGTGGCTTTGCCACATTGTGAGTCAGTGCGTCCAGCTGGTGTTGCGCCAGAACAGCATTGACGCGATCCAGGTCGGCATCTGCCACCTGAATCACAACGCCAATCTCCTCACTGAAAAGGCTGGCTGCTGCACTGTCGACATCGGTTTCGATTTGCACGTTAAGGCCGCAACGCGCTGCGAAAGCCATTTCCAATAAGGTGACGAGTAGACCACCATCGGAACGGTCGTGGTAAGCCTTAATAAGGCTCTCAGCTTTCAGCGCATTGATCGCAGAAAACAGACGACTGACATCTTCGGCAGTTACGTCAGGCACTGCGCTTCCGAGCTGACCATAGGTCTGCGCAAGTACCGAACCACCCAATCGATTATGGCCGTGGCCCAAATCAATCAGGAGTAAACTGGTGGCTTCATCGCGAGCTAGCTCTGGTGTGAGCGTCTGCCGCGCGTCGCCCACGGGTGCGAATGCAGAGACAATGAGCGATACCGGTGCGGTAACGGCTTTCGCTTCCCCCTCCTCGTCCCACTGGGTACGCATCGACATCGAGTCTTTTCCTACAGGAATTGTCATACCCAAGGCGGGGCAGAACTCCAAACCAACGGCCTTCACCGTATCGTAGAGCACTGCGTCGTCACCTGAATAACCTGCAGCGCACATCCAGTTAGCTGAAAGTTTGATGTCGGTGAGTGATTGAACCGGCGAGGCTAAAATATTTGTCACCGCCTCCGCTACCGCCAACCGAGCTGAGGCGGGTCCGTCCAGTGTTGCCACGGGTGTTCGCTCACCCATGCTCATCGCCTCACCGAGGTGGGTATCGAGTGAAGCTGTTGTCACGGCGACGTCAGCAACGGGCACCTGCCAAGGGCCGACCATTTGATCACGTGCTACCGTGCCTGTTACCGAACGATCACCAATGGTGATCAAAAAGCTTTTACTGCCTACTGCCGGGAAGGTAAGAACACGCTCCAAAGCATCGGC
>CBFIHK010000090.1:271-5973 GCA_965662305.1 Luminiphilus sp. | reverse complement strand
TCCAAATGCGGTGTCATAGAGCAATTCGCAAAACACTCGGTCCTCAAGCGTTTCCGGTAATCGCTGAATGAACTTCTCGCTCCAGCGGTTAAGACTCTGGTCATAGAGCGCGAGGAATACTTCTTCACGCGTTTTGAAATAGAGATATAACGTCCCTTTGACAATGCCCGCTTTACTCGCAAGAAGGGCTACAGAGAAACCCTCGTAGCCAACTTCTGCGAATAGCGCGGATGCAGCATCTAAAATTTGCTGCCGTCTGAAAGACTTTTCTTCAAGCGACCGCGCGCGTTTTTTCTCAGGCGTCACACTTTGACCTTTTGCTTGATGCTTTTCTCGGAGGCATCTCCGTAAGGCGGCATGAAGCCGGCCAGCTTTGTAACGGGGATTTTGCCCGGCTGTTTATAAACGCTTTTCGCGTGGCTGAACGCCTTGAAGCCCTCGATGCCATGATAAGACCCCATACCGCTCGGACCCACACCGCCGAAAGGTAGGTCTTTTTGGAGCATATGGAACATCACATCGTTGACACAGGCGCCACCTGAAGTCGTGCCCGTCAAGAAGCGATGCTCCTCGGTGCTGTCCTTACCGAAATAATAGGCAGCAAGTGGTCGAGGACGTGCGTTGATGTAACTGATAACGTCTTCGAACTTTGTATAGGTTTTCAACGGCAGAAGCGGACCAAAGATCTCGTCCTGCATACAAAGCGCGTCATCCTCTGGATTTAATATCAGTGTCGGTGGAATCTTTTGCGTTGGATTTACTGAAAAATCTTCATTGGCTGGATTGATAGCAACAATCTGTGCGCCGCGCTCATTTGCATCGTCAATATTTTTTTGCATCCGCTGAAAATGACGTTCATTCAGCATCGCTGTGTACTGCTCATTGTTGAGCAGCGTCGGGTACATTTCGGCAACTACTTCTCTTGCAATCGCTACGGCTTCATCCATTTTCCCCTCAGGCAGCATGACGTAGTCAGGCGCAATGCAAACCTGTCCCGCGTTCAACATCTTGCCAACCATAATGCGTTCGATTGCCTCTCTGAGATCAGCAGTCTCTGAGATGACCGTCGGTGATTTACCGCCCAGTTCGAGCGTGACAGGCACGAGATTCTTTGAAGCCGCTGCCATGATATGGCGGGCCACACTTGTCGCGCCGGTGAAGACCATGTGGTCAAAAGCAAGTGAGGAGAATGCTTGTCCCACTTCCGGGCCGCCGGTAACTACAGCAATTTCCGTCGGGTCGAAGGTTTTGCCCACCATTTCATCGATGAGCTCGGACGTCGCTGGAGTAAACTCTGACGGCTTGATAATCGCTCGATTACCCGCTGCGAGGACGCCTGCGAGTGGCTCGAACACCATACCCAGCGGGAAGTTCCAAGGTGCGATGACTCCCACCACACCTTTAGGTTGGTATTGGATGGAGGATCGGCCACCAAGGAGGCCTAGCGGAAACATGGAAGGTCGTTTTTCAGCCTTCATCCACTTTCGCAGGTGCTTCTTCGCGTGTTTTAGGTTTTCCAGAGAGCCAGTGACGTCAGTCATCAGATTCACCTGCCTGGGCCGACATCCGAAATCCGCATTCATGGCTTCACTGATTTTTTCAGCATTGGCGACAAGCACATCTATTGTGCGATCTAGCCTATCGATACGAGTCTCTGCGGATACTTCGCCCTCAGCAAGATAGCTCTCGCGCTGCACACGCAGTAATTCCAGCATTTTTTCTTCGGCGTCAATACTCAATGGTTTTGCCTGAGGTGCGTTCATGAAACTCTCCCGCTTTTATAAATGAATGAGATTCATTAAATAACTGAACAAGATTCATTTCAAGTGATTGGGAGCGAGTAATGCGTTGGGGCTGATCAGGTGGAGGGAATGGAGACCTCTAGGGCATGAATAGCAGCCGCTCGACTCTTAAGACAAATATGTCGATCGGTTGAATTGGAGGTGCAGATAAAAAGCGTTCGTCCGTCGTTGCCGCCCAGCGCACAGGCGATGGCTTTACGATCGGTTTGGATGCTGTCGGTTACCTCGCCACCCTCACGCAGACGCAGTACTGAGCCTGTGGTGGGTGAAGCGACCCAAATCGCGTCCTCTTCATCGACGCAAATACCATCAGGTACATCACCGTCGGGCAATTGAGCCCATAGCCTGCGATTTACCAAGTCCCCGGTAGATTCAATATCGAAGGCGGTGAGACACCCGCGATAGGTCTCGGCAACGATGAGTGTTTTACCACCATTGACAAGCACCATGCCGTTAGCGAAGAGCAAATCACTGGCTGCCGCATGCACAGATTGGTCGGTATCAACGCGGGCTAAGGTGCCTGGCGCGATGGACTCGCCATCTTGATGAACAAAGCCAAAATTACCTACCCAAGCTCGACCGCTGGGATCAACGAGCATGTCGTTGATCCGCCGCTCTGCGATGGCTGAAACGTCCGCGTACTTTTTAAGTTCTTGGTTTTCTGACCATCGGTAGAGAGTTTTATCCAGCATGGATGAAATGAGAAGATCACCGTTGGGTAACCATCCTAACCCTGAGGGCTGTTGGGGGACTGATACAACTTTCTCTGGCCGCTCTCCCGGTACGACTCGGAACACGGCTTCGTCGTAAAAGTCGGAGAACCACAGTGCTCCCTCGTGCCATCGCGGACCTTCAATGAACGTGAAACCCTGGCAAATGAGTGTTCCGCTTTCTATTTTATTTATCTCCCACACCGTTGGCATCTGGAATGACGAGGCCTATGCAGTTCTAACGCCGTAGATGCAAAATGCACTCCCAAGGGGCTGCTCAGTTTCTAGGGGCAACCTCCTGATCGCGCAGTGTTCGCCGCATAATCTTCCCCGTGGTTGTCATCGGGAGGCTGTCAACAAATTCGATCGATCTTGGCACTTCGTGTTTTGCTAGATTCTCTCTTACGAGCTCCTTTAGTGACTCAGCGAGTGCCTCAGTTGGTTCGGCATTCTCAGATACAACGATGAAGGCTTTAATGATTTCGGTGCGGGTCTCATCGGGCACCCCAATGACAGCCGCCAGCTGCACAGCAGGGCTTTTGAGTAAGCAGTCCTCTATCTCTGTCGGTCCAATTCGGTAGCCGGAGCTCGTAATCACATCGTCCGTGCGACCGTGGAACCACAAGAACCCATCCTCGTCCTGCTCTCCTAAGTCCCCTGTGATCATCCAGTCGCCGATGAATTTACCTTCTGTTGCCTCGGGATTATTCAAATAACCAGAAAACATCGCCGGATGCGGCCTTTTGATGGCGATATTGCCTTGAACGCCACGCTCCACCTCATTCCCGTTATCGTCAACGATGGCACAGACTGAGCCAGGCATTGCTTTACCCAGCGACCCGTGGCGCACCTCCATCAGGCGAGGGTTGGTCCCAATCATGCCGTTGCACTCAGTTTGTCCAAACCCTTCGCTAATCGTCAGCCCGAAGCGCTCATCGGCCCATAGTGCTAATTCTTTCCCAACAGCTTCCCCGCCGCTCAACACCACACGAAGCTGGAGTTCAGGAGACTCGTCGGAATCAATCTGCCGCATGAGTTTGAGCACGGTAGGCGTCAGCAGAGACACGGTAATATCATGCTGGCCCAAAATGCGGAAGGCAGCTTGTGCGTTAAACCCTTCCATGTCAGTTGAGACGACTCGACAGCCCGAGTACCAACCGATGAGGAGAATATTAATGAGGCCTGCAATCCATGCCCAATCTGCGGGTGACCACAGCGTATCGCCTTCCCGAGGGCCATAGTCATAGTAGTACTCAAATAGCGGTTTGTTGCCAAGCAGGATGCGGTGTGGCATCAACACACCTTTAGGCTGGCCCGTTGTGCCAGACGTAAAGCTAATCCAGGCAGTATCCTCGCCCCGAGTTTTAACATTATCAAAGTCAGTTGGTTGGTCTGATATGGCACCCCACAGCGATAAGGCTTCAGTGGGTGACTCATCATCGACCACCAAGATGTGCTCAAGCGATGGGCATTGGCTTCGTATGCTCTGAACTTTCTGAAGATTTGCTTTGTTGGTAATGCACACTTTTGCTTTTGTGCTCGATAGTCTGTGCTCTATCGCATCGTGACCAAAGAGAACCGAGGCTAAACAGGAAACGATGCCCGATTTAAAGCAGGCCATATGCGATATGGCGCACTCCGGTGATTGCGTGAGTAGTATGAGTGTGCGATCTCTCTGCTTCATACCGAGGCTACGAAGCAGATTTGCGAGTTGATTCGAATACTTTTTTATTTCAGCAAAGGTGAAATGTCTCACTGAACCGTCGAGGCTTTCATGAGTTATCGCAATGCGATCTCTATCGTCAGCCCAGCGGTCACAAACGGCATCTGCAATGTTGAAATATTCGGGAATTTGCCAATCAAACTTTCGGCATATGTCTTCATAACTATCGCCAATTGGAAGGTCCATAAATCATTCCTTTGCCTATTGCTCGTCTTGATGCATGAGTTGCTTGGTGTTTCACCATAACCCGTTAAATTGACAGCAGAGTCTCTATTGCGGCGCGGCGAAGCGGGTCAACCAAAGAGGTCTCGCCGTTTTTTAAACGCGGCTTTGACGCCTTCTTTGCGCAGAGTTCTGAAAAAGTCTTTAAAACTATCGAATTGATGGTAGATCGCGTCCAAATCAGCACCGCGCCTTACGGAGGGTTCCATGCCCATGTTCTCGAACCACGTGTTTGAAACCTCTTTCAGTACGGATAAATTGTCGCTGGGTGCTCTTGCTATATGAGCCGCGGTCATTGCTACGCGATCATCCAATTGGTCATGGGGGACGACTTCATTTATGAGGCCGATTTGTTGTGCTTCCACGGCGCTTATTAGCCGAGACGTGTAGAGCAACTCTTTGGTTTTTCTCAGTCCAATCAGCATCGGCCAGAACATGATGGATGGCGGTATTCCTAGGTCACGTCCTGCCGGGTGACCAAACCGTGCTCGCTCACTCACAATTGCGAGATCGCAAACCCCAAGCAGCTCTCCGGCGCCTGAGAGGCAATCACCCTGTACTTTCGCGATGATGGGTTTGGGGTAACGCCAAAGCTTCATCCAGTAATCGACAATAATATGTACGTCGTCTCTATCCCTCCGTATGTCGACCTGATCTTCAAAGTTGGCGGGATATTGCGAGGTAATCCAGTGCTCCTCGCGCAAGTCATACCCGGTTGAAAAGGCCTTGCCTGCAGCACCGATGACGATAACGCCAACCCCATTATCGTTAACGACGTTGTCCAAAACGTCTTTAATTTCGTTCAGCACCTGCCAGCACAGCGGATTGAGATCATCCGGTCGATTTAAAGTAATGTTCAGCACTCGGTCTGTTTGTGACACGGTAATCATTGCAAAATCGCTCACGGGAGAACCCCTAGTTATTAAAATTGATTCGACGAGTCTTGTTTTATGCGCCTTTTTTTCTGTTGGATGCGCATTGCCTCGCATTTTTATAGGCGCACTTTTTAGTATTCAGCCGCTTCACGCTAAGCGATGTCAGTTCTGAGTGCAAGAATACGAGTCGCAGCTGTAACGGGCTTTTTGTGCCCGTGTTATCGGTGTTTGAATTAGGTGTCGACAGTGGCCCGCGAGTGTCAGGTGATAAGCGATCCTTCGCTGCATGAGTGCCATGAAAAGCCATAGACACAGAAGTAAAGCAATTACGAATTTGCCAAACCTGACGAGATGCTAATAGCGCAATTTC
>CBFIHK010000090.1:0-261 GCA_965662305.1 Luminiphilus sp. | reverse complement strand
CGGTTATATAATTGAGTTCGCCGATGTCTCGTTGGCAATAAGGCTGCAAACTACACACATGTATATTCGACATCCACTAGCCCTACTCGGCTGGCTATTGCTGACCGCTACAGTTTCTTTGGCGGAAGCTGACACAACGGCTGAGGATACGATTCGCCGAACGTATTATCCCGAAGATTTTTCACAGTTTGTTCCCAGATCCGCGCTCGATTTGGTCAAGCAGGTACCGGGCTTCAGTGTTGACCAGGGTGGGGGCGACCG
>CBFIHK010000089.1:0-6096 GCA_965662305.1 Luminiphilus sp. | reverse complement strand
CACCAAAAGTGTGCTTATTAATGCTTCTCAGATGCGTGATTGATTGTGTACTTCGGGATTTCAACCACGAGAGGTTCATCACCCACGATCGCCTGGCATGAAAGCCGTGACTCAGGCTCTAGGCCCCATGCTTTATCGAGATAGTCTTCCTCCAACTCGTCAGCCTCACTGAGCGAGTCGAACCCCTCTCTGACGATGACATGGCAGGTTGTGCAGGCACAGGACATCTCACAGGCGTGTTCGATATCGATATCGTTGGACAGCAATACCTCGCAAACGCTCTGTCCGCTCTCGGCCTCAACAGCAGCGCCCTCCGGACAAAACTCATGATGGGGTAATACGATTATCTGTGGCATTAGAACTCTCTCTACTCTGAGGCCTCGAGCTCTGCTACGGCAACACCGCTCAGAGCACTCTTGATACTTCTATCCATACGACGCTCCGCGAAGGTCAATGAGGCCTGTCCCAGCGCATCAGTACGATCGCGGACTGCCGCAATATCGTCGCCTTCAAGCACCGAGACAAGCTCGCCCGCGACCGACTCAAGCTCGGAACGCTCTTCATCGCTTAATAAATCACCATCCGCATCGAGAGCGCCCGCAAGGCCATGCAGCAAAGCCTCAGCCTCCACTTTGGCTTCTCTCAACTGTCGCGCCTGCATATCCTCTGCCGCATTTTGCTGACTTGAGCGCAGCATGTGAGCGACCTCCTCATCCGATAGGCCAAACGAGGGCTTAACCACCAAACTCGTCTCGGTGCCTGTCGTCTCCTCGCGAGCGGACACCTCTAATAAACCATCTGCATCGACTTTGAAGGTAACGAGGATGCGCGCAGCGCCTGCAACCATCGGAGGAATTCCGCCCAGTTCAAATCGAGCGAGGGATCGACAATCTTCTACCCGCTCGCGCTCGCCCTGGAGCACATGAACGACAAGGCCCGTTTGCCCATCTTTGGCCGTTGTGAATTCCTGCGCTTTCGCAACGGGTAGCACCGAGTTTCGCGGAATGATTTTCTCAATAAGCCCACCGTAGGTTTCGAGTCCGAGTGACAGCGGGATGACGTCCAGCAACAGCGCTTCATCACCGTCGCCATTACCCACCAAAACATCGGCCTGCATTGCCGCACCCAGCGCTACCACTTGATCAGGATCCAACGTGCAGAGCGGCTCGCACCCGAAAAATTGCTCAACCTCAGCGGCAATAATCGGCATTCGTGTCGAACCCCCTACGAGAACAACCTGTGCGACCTCGTTTACACCCGCATCTGACATAGCTTGGCGGCAGGCTTCGAGCGTCCTCTGCACCAAACCGCGTGTAATGTCATTGAACTGTTCCTTACTCATTTTCAGCAAGGGGGAATCGCCACAGAACGATGGCGGCACCACCGAGACTTCCTCGGAACCTGTCAGTGACTCTTTAATATCACGTGCCAGTGCTGAGAGTTCGCGACGCTCGGCATAATCCAAGCTGTCCAGTGACCAGGACGTCGATAGCCAGTCGACAATACAGTCATCAAAATCATCACCACCCAGAGCGCTGTCACCACCCGTAGCGAGCACGCGGAGCAACCCGCGCTCCATACGCAGTATGGAAATATCGAAGGTGCCACCACCCAAGTCGTACACAGCAACAACACTTGACTCTTCGATCGACTCATCAAGCCCATAAGCAACCGCCGCAGCCGTTGGCTCATTCAGCAGTCGCAACACATTCAAGCCCGCAAGCTCAGCCGCCTGACGCGTCGCTTGACGCTGACTGTCGTCAAAATACGCGGGGACGGTAATAACGACACCGTCAGCCTGAGCCCCATCCGCCGCTGCTCTTTGCGCTAATGCTAGAAGGATCTCGGCTGACACCTCAACCGGTGTCTTTGCGCCATAGTCGGTGTCGAACGCAAGACGCTCAGAATCTACTAAGCCCAGTGTCTGAGCCTCAGTAAGGTCATCACGCGAACGCCCCATCAAACGCTTCGCTGACACAATCGTATTTTTTGGGTCCGTGCTCGCAGTTGCCTTCGCCTCGTAGCCTACGGTTACCTGTTCTGAAAAATGAACAACAGAGGGGAGTAAGACGTTACCTTGATCATCGGGAATCACGTGGACCCCCGTCGGCGTTTTGACAGCGACCAAACTGTTAGTCGTACCGAGGTCAATACCAAGCCCGCGCTTGCGCTCTCGCTGGAGTGACTGGCCGCTATCGGGTTCTGAAATTTGAAGTAACAAAGCGCTTATCCCCTATGATCGCGCACGCGCTAGCTCGTCGCTGAGCTTTTGCTGAAAGTGAAACTCCACCCAAGCCGCTGATGCGGCTGCAATATCCCCAGCTCCGTAGTGCGAGGCAAATTTCGCTCGGGTATTGACGTACGCGTCCTCGATTTCAGATATGAGCTCAGCTGCAGCGTCAGGATTTAAATCGCCAAATTCCTGGACTTTCTCTCGCAACATCATTTGCTCGAATAAAAACTCGGGATCCGCCGGTTGACGTTCTAAGGCAGGCAGGTCGACGCCAGCGAGTTGCAGTAAGTGTCCCGCTCGGCTCACTGGCTGCTTGAGTACATTGAACGCCTCGTTAATGTCAGCCGCGCGCTTTGCCGCCGCGCGCTGCTCAAATGCGGGTGCTGCAGCAAATTTGTCTGGGTGACAAATCGTTATAAGCTGTTCGTATCGCTGTTCGAGTACTGCAACATCGATACTAAATGCGGGATCGAGATCAAATGACGAAAAGTAATTGGCCACGAGACCTCGCTTTGAAACTGTCTATTCTCAGCGTTACGGATGGGGGCTAAACAGTGAAACTCTCACCGCAGCCACACTCACCAGCAACATTGGGATTCCTAAACTCAAGACCCTCATTAAGTCCTTCACGCGCAAAATCGACGATCGTGCCGTCGAGATAAACCAAGCTCTTGGGATCAACAAACACGCGGACGCCATCGGTTTCAAAAACCGTATCACTGGGGTCTTCGTCATCCACAAACTCGAGTACGTACGCGAGCCCAGAACATCCAGAGGTTTTTACCCCAATGCGGATGCCTTCGCCTCGTCCACGAGCAGCGAGCTGTTTGCCAACGTGCTCAGCGGCAGCGGCTGTGACACTGATGGCCATTATTCGCCTCGCTTGTCTCGGAAGTTCTTAACCGCAGCCTTGATCGCATCTTCAGCGAGCACCGAGCAGTGAATCTTCACTGGAGGCAAAGCAAGCTCTTGCGCGATCTCGGTGTTTTTAATGGCTTCAGCCTCCTCGAGCTTCTTGCCTTTCACCCACTCAGTCAGCAAAGAGCTGGATGCGATTGCTGAGCCGCAACCATAGGTCTTGAACTTGGCGTCCTCGATGACACCCTCGTCGTTGACCTGAATCTGCAGGCGCATAACGTCGCCACACGCAGGTGCACCCACCATGCCCGTGCCCACGCTGTCGCTGTCTGCATCGAGCTTCCCCACGTTGCGAGGGTTTTCGTAGTGATCAATTACTTTTTCGCTATAAGCCATAACCTACTCCTGTAAGCGCGAACCGCTAAATTAGTGCGCTGCCCATTCAATTGTGTCGAGATCAATGCCGTCTTGATACATATCCCAAAGCGGCGAGAGCTCACGTAATTTGTCGACGGCGTGGCGCACGCTCCGTGCCGCTTGGTCAACATCGTCTTCTGTCGTAAATCGTCCAAAACTAAAACGTAAGGAACTGTGCGCAAGCTCATCGTTAAGCCCAAGCGCTCTCAGCACATAAGACGGCTCAAGGCTTGCCGAGGTACAGGCCGAACCACTCGAAATCGCGAGATCCTTGAGTGACATGAGCAGTGACTCACCCTCTACAAATGCAAAGCTCACATTGAGGGCTCCGGGCAAACGATGATCACGCGAGCCATTCATGTGCACCTCAGGGATATCGTTAATAGCATCCCAAAACCGCTGACGCAGTGCCTTCAGACGCTCGCCCTCTGCCTGCATTTCCTCATTGGCAATGCGCGCCGCCTCGCCAAGACCAACGATTTGGTGGGTGGCAAGTGTACCCGACCGCATACCACGTTCATGGCCACCACCGTGCATCTGCGCCTCAATACGTACGCGCGGCTTGCGACGCACGTAGAGCGCACCGATGCCTTTGGGCCCGTACATTTTGTGGGCCGAGATCGAGAGCAGATCGACTTTCATCGTCTCCATATCGAGTGGCAATTTACCCGTACTTTGAGCAGCATCGACGTGATAAATCACACCACGCTCGCGGCATACCTCGCCAATTCCGGCGATATCGTTAACCACACCAATCTCGTTATTGGCGTGCATGACGCTCACAACCGAGGTGTCTTCGCGCATCGCTGCGGCAATCATTTCCGGCGTGGTTAGACCATCTTCATTTGGCTCTAAATAAGTAACGTCGAAACCCTCACGCTCGAGCTGGCGGCACGTGTCCAGTACTGCTTTATGCTCAATCTTGGAGGTAATGATGTGCTTACCCTTGCGCTGATAGAAATGCGCGGCACCTTTAATCGCAAGGTTGTCAGACTCCGTGGCGCCAGAGGTCCAAACAATTTCACGCGGATCCGCATTGATCAGTTCTGCTACCTGGCAGCGCGCGTTTTCAATCGCCTCTTCCGCCTTCCAACCGTACTGGTGCGAACGAGACGCCGGGTTTCCAAAAACGCCATCCATCGACAGGCACTGCGTCATAGCCTCCACAACGCGCGGGTCGACAGGCGTGGTTGATAGGTAGTCTAGGTAAATGGGCACGTTGATTGTTTCGGCCTTTCCCATAACACTCTTTTCCTCAGACTCTTGGGTCTATTGATCTCTAATGGTCAATGGCTGCGCATCAACGATGCCTGCCATGTAACTACTCGTTCTGAATCCACCTCGCTTGACGAGGTCTTCCAAACTGATACCACTCAAAAATCCGTGGATTTGATCAGACAGGTCTTGCCAAAGGTGGTGCGTCAGACACACCTCCCCATGGTCGCAATCCCCCCTGCCTTGGCAGTTGGTCGCATCAATCGACTCGTCAACTGCATCGATAATTTGAGCGACAAAAATGGTCTCGAAACCCCGGGCCAGCTGATAACCACCACCAGGACCTCTGATACTGCGGACCAAATCCTCCCTACGTAACTTTGAAAACAATTGCTCGAGGTATGACAGCGAAATTTCCTGCCGCTGAGAGATATCGGCAAGTGTGATGGGTTGCCTGTCTCCATGAATAGCGAGATCAAGCATGGCTGTTACCGCGTAGCGGCCCCGAGTGGTCAGTTTCATTCGTTTCGCATGACGCTCTTACGTAATACCTGACTAGTTTAGTCAAGAATTATCCGCGCTACCAGCGGAACTGTCTATTTCGTGCGATTTTCCCGAATTACCCGCCGTGTTTCCTTCAAGATACCGCGCAGTATTTGGACTTCCATGTCGTCAAGCCGCACCCGGCTGTATAGCCGACGAAGCCGTGTCATTAACTGTCTCGGCGCTGATGGATTAAGAAACTCAAGCTCAACCAAGGTCTCTTCAAGATGCTCGTAGAAGTATTCCATATCCTGTGAGGTCGCGAAGGGATTTTCCCAATGCGAATCCTCCTCGGGTGGCAGCGTCCCTTCGAGCTCCGCCATTCGAATCTCATAGCAGACAATTTGAACCGCCATAGACAGATTCAAAGACTCGTAGTCAGGGTGCGTTGGTATGTGGCAATGAAGATTACATCGACGCAATTCCTCATTATTTAAACCGCTATCCTCACGTCCAAACAGAATTGATACCTTTTCGTTTATTGAGTGCTCAACGATTCGATTTGCCGTCAATCGAGCGTCTTGGACTGGCCAAGGTATCCGTCGTTCACGCGCACTAGTGCCCACGACAAACTGGCTGTCGCCTACCGCATCATCCAACGAAGAGACAACGCGAGCACGCTGAATAATGTCTACCGCGGACGCTGCACGCCACTCAGCCTCAGGGTCGGGAAACTTGCGGGGATCCACCAAAACAAGATGGCGAAGACCCATATTTTTCATCGCTCGGGCGACGGCTCCGATGTTGCCAGGGTGCGAAGGGTTCACCAATACGACTTGGATGTTGTCAGAATTCATAGAACTGCCTGTAATAGTGCGCGGCGAGTGTAC
>CBFIHK010000088.1:0-6224 GCA_965662305.1 Luminiphilus sp. | reverse complement strand
CTCCCAACTGGACACTGTCCAAGTTTCGCTGGGCAGACAGAAACTTGCCCCGTATAGATAAAGCATCTACCGGGGCATACGTCATGATTGACAACACAGACGAGAAAGACATCGAATTAATGTTCGCTGAGGCACGTCGTTATGACCTCCTCACCGCCGAACAAGAACAGCAGATCGACGCCGCCAAATGGCAGGCGGTGAGAGAGCTGCATGCACTCATTGCCAATGAAGACGAATTAAGCGATTACTTGGCTACTTTCTGCGACCAGTGTTTGGTCAATCCTCCTCAAATACAACGTTTTCCCAACCGGGATCTTCACTTTGTACTGCGCAGGGAGCTAGCGGCTCTGTTCCGTGATGGCAGTCACAAAACACAGTCAAAAGAGGCCGCAACAAAGCTCGGCAGCCTAAAAACACCTGCGGGTCGATTGAAATATGTAGAGGCGCTTGAGTTACCCGCAAGCTTAACGGTTGGCATCGCAGTTGCTATTTTGCGCCGGGCTGGCGGTCAGTTTGCAGACACTGTTTCCGACGCTATCGGGCACTGGCAGCGCCACTGGCAATCGCCTGTCCCTTCCTTTGCGCTCGAACAGAAGACACTGTCGCAGTTAAAGCAGAAACTTCGTCGCTACACAGAGGCGAGGGATCGGCTGGTTATGCATAACCTTCGCCTGGTGTATTCAATTTCGGCTCGTTACAAGGGTCGGGGCGTTGGCTACCTCGATTTAGTTCAAGAAGGAACCCTTGGTCTCATTCGCGCCGCAGAAAAGTTCGAGTACGAAAAAGGTTTCCGGTTCAGCACTTACTGCTTCAACTGGATAACTCAGGCGGTCCGCCGATATGTCGGTGACGCGGGGACTCTCATTCGCTTCCCGACCCATGTTCAAGAACAAATCGGCAGGCTGTACAAAGAACGCTATGCAGAGCAGGCGAGAACGGGGCAGGAAGCCGATACGGAGACCTTGGCTGCGAATGCGGGCATGGACCCTGAGAAAGCCAGAGAACTGCTCCAACTTCGCAACCTGACAGTTTCGCTAGACGCGCCGAAGTACGACGATGAGGATGACCAAAGCATGGTCGATACCCTTGTCGGAGAGACCTTTGGCGAAGCAAGTGACGATGCAGAGCAAGAATCACTCGGTAAGTTCTTGGGGCATGCGATATCGCGCCTCGAAGTTAACGAGCGTGAGGTGGTCAGTGCTCGGTGGGGCCTGAACAACGCGCCACCCCTGAGTCGTGCTGAAATTGCAGACAAGCTAGGCGTCAGTCGTGAATGGGTTCGACAGCTAGAGCGTTCTGCGTTGAAAAAGCTGAAAGGTCAGATTGACGTTCAAAAAACGTTTGACGATTACCAACAAAGCAGTAACTGGTAGAAGCTTATACCAATGCATCAACCGCTGAATTGATGTCTGGATATCGGTACTGAAACCCCTGCTGCGCGAGCACCTCCGGCACGACTTTTTGACCAGTAAGCAATAACGCGTCGGCCATCTCGCCCAGCATGAGGCGCATTACAGGCGCTGGCATACCTAGGTTAAGAAGTACCGATTTTCGCTGGGATACAGCGTCGGCGAAAGCACGATGAGTCGCAGGCTCAGGTGCTGTCATATTTACTGGTCCGCGAACCTGATCATTTTCCAGGCAAAAACGAATGGCGGCGACCATGTCATCAATATGAATCCAGCTCAACCAATGGCTCCCCTGCCCCATCCAAGACGAGACTCCAAACTTGAAAGACTGCGTCATCTGAGGGAAAGCGCCTCCCGCAGTATCGAGCACCACACCTGTCCTCAGTAACACTAATCTCGTGACCTCGGACTCTGCTCTTCGCGCCTCCGCCTCCCAGTCGACGCACAAGTCAGCTGAAAACCCTTCACCGGCACTATCGGATTCCGTAAAAGACGCATTTTCATCAGCACCATAAAAGCCTATGGCGCTACCACTCACAAACACCTTTGGCATGCCTTTGATGCTCAGCTGATCGACCAAATCGCGGGTCAAAGCTATTCGACTATCTAAGATTTCGCGCTTGTAGCTATCGCTCCAACGCTTGTCGGCGAGCCCCGCACCGGCGAGATTGACGACCGCATCCAAGCCCTCAGGTATTTCAGAAAGGCTCCTTATATACTGCAGTCTCCCGTACGACTCCCGTGATTGGCGAGTCAGCACAGTCACCTCGTAACCATCAACGAGCATCCCTTTGACCAAGGCACGTCCAATTAGTCCCGTGCCACCTGTCACAAATACCTTCATCACCGCTTTATCCTTCGTTCTCAAGTCACAACCACCGGACAGTAGTCAACGTATACGTAAAATGCAGCAAACGGTTGAATCATTGTCGACTTGGCTTCGCCGAATTGAGCGATGGACGGTACTCACGGGTGCCGGCGTCAGTGCAGCATCAGGCATACCCACTTATCGAGACCGAACCGGTCGCTGGCTCCGCGTTGACCCCATACAACACCGAGAATTCGTTGAGTCACACAGTAAGCGCCAGCGTTATTGGGCACGGTCCATGGTGGGTTGGAAAGGCATTGATGCAGCCCTTCCCAATGCAAATCACTATGGCCTCGCCGCGCTCGAGCGCTTGGGTAAAATTGACACACTGATTACGCAAAATGTTGACCGACTGCATCAGCGTGCAGGCTCGCAAAACGTAATCGATCTCCATGGTAGATTGGATCGCGCTATCTGCCTGAACTGTGGCGCTTTTGAGACTCGAGAGTCTCTGCAAAACCGTTTACTGGCCGCGAATCCATTTGTCCCCGAATACAGCCATATAGCGCGTCCTGACGGTGACGCTGACGTACCCGATAACTACATATCGCAAACCGTAACGCCCGACTGCCTCTCCTGCGGCGGCACGCTCATGCCCGATGTGGTGTTTTTCGGTGGCACAGTACCGAAACCGCGGGTTGAGCAGTGTTTCGAGGCCATCGAGCGATCGGCGGGTCTACTTGTCGTTGGCAGCTCGTTACAAGTGTATTCAGGCTTCCGATTTTGCCGGTACGCGCAAAAACGACGAATACCTATTGTGATTGTTAACGAGGGACAGACCCGCGCTGACGACATTGCAACGGTCAAGATTGGATCGCATGGCATGCAGCGACTGGTGTCTGCCATCGATGAACTCAGCCCTTCAACGGAGAAGAAAACCGCGTGAGCACTACCATCGTTCTATTTAGGCAAGACCTCAGACTTCACGATCACCCAGCGCTCACTGCCGCGGCACAACGCGGTGCGGTTATCCCAGTATTCGTGCTAGACGACGCGGCTTGTGGTCATTGGGCCATGGGCGGCGCGAGTCGCTGGTGGCTAAAGCAGAGCCTCCAGAAACTCGGAAGCACAATAGCGCAATCGGGTGGAGAACTCATTCTCCGTCGAGGCGACACATTGACTGTTTTAAAAGATATTCAACGTGAATCTTGCGCCGACGCGATCTACTTCTCACGTCAATACCAGCCCTGGTCGGCTGCTACTGAAAAAGCGATTAACGATACGTTCGGTGGAAATGGCATCGAAGTGAAGCGCTACCCGGGGACTCTGCTGCATGAACCGGGCTCGGTTCTCACTGGCTCGGGCACGGGCTTTAAGGTCTTCACTCCGTTCTGGCGCGCAGCCCTTAAACTGCCGGTTGCGTCGCCCCTGCCTTCGCCCTCGGTTAACTGGAGCAATGCGGTGCCTGCCAGCGAAGATCTTAACTCTTGGGTGCTAGACCCCGCTGAAGATACTCGCGTACCTGACTGGGCAACAGGCTGGGAAGATATCTGGGAACCCGGTGAAGACGGCGCTCACAATGCGCTTGAGGCGTTTCTCGACGCACGTGTGGCCCACTACTCTGAGGGTAGGGATCTTCCTGCACGTCGCTATACATCACGCCTTTCGCCTCACCTCAAATTTGGGGAGATCTCTCCAAGACAGGTCTGGGCCTCAGCGCAGCAGAGAAAGCTCTCCGCTCCCGAATGGGCCAGTGCGATTGATAAGTTCCTCGCCGAAATCGGCTGGCGAGAGTTTTGCTACCAGCTGATTGATCTTTTTGATGCGATGCCAGACAGGCCCTTTAAGGATCAGTTTGCGGGCTTCCCTTGGGATAACAGTGAGCAACACCTAAAAGCGTGGCAGCGCGGGATGACAGGCTACCCTATCGTTGATGCAGGCATGCGTGAGCTCTGGCAAACGGGCTTTATGCATAATCGGGTTCGCATGATCGTCGCATCGTTTTTAACTAAACATTTACTCGTTCACTGGTTGGAGGGTGAACGGTGGTTCTGGGATTGTCTGCTAGACGCGGATATCGCCTCCAACGCTTGCAGTTGGCAATGGGTAGCGGGGTCAGGCGCGGATGCTGCACCCTACTTCCGCATCTTCAACCCAATTGCCCAGGGGCAGAAATTTGACCCCGAGGGTGAATATGTGAAGCGATGGTGCCCAGAGCTCGCTGACATGCCCAAGAAGTTTGTACATGCACCATGGGAAGCGCCGGCAATGACTCTCGCAAGTGCGGGTGTTGAACTAGGCAAAACCTACCCTCAGCCCATTGTGGACCATAAAACCGCGCGTCAGGGCGCACTCGATGCCTACGAGGTAATCAAAAAGGCCAGTTAATCCTCGTCTATGATGGCGACAGCGCGCGTCCAGCCTGCGGAGCCACCGCGCACCTTGTGAGGGAAGCAGCTAACGGTAAAGCCGTGATCAGGCAGCGCCTCTAGGTTGTGCATCTTCTCGAGGTGACAGTAACCAATATCGCGACCGGCCTTGTGTCCTTCCCAGATGATGCTTGCGTCTTTGTCAGCGGCGTAGCGCTCTGCGGTGTAGCTAAACGGCGCGTCCCAACTCCACGCATCAGTGCCTGTTACGCGAATACCCTGCTCCAAAAGGTACATGGTGGCTTCGTAGCCCATGCCTGCACCCGCGTTAACATAGTCCTCGCTTCCGTAGCGCTTTCCGGCCGAGGTATTTACAAGAACAATCGTCAGGGGTTCTAGCGCCACACCGATTCTTGCGAGTTCTGCTTCAACATCGCTCGCTGTCACAACATAGCCGTCGGGCTTATCTCTAAAGTCGAGCTTCACACCCGGCTGAAAACACCACTCGAGTGGCACTTCGTCAATGGTGATGGCGCGCTCTGCGCCGCCTGCTTTGTTATTCATGGTGCTGTGATAATGGTAAGGCGCATCGAGGTGCGTCCCGTTATGAGTACACAACTGCACCATTTCGATCGCCCAGCCTTCACTGTCCGGAAGCTCAGATTTTTCGAGCCCTTCAAAAAAGTCGGCCATTTGCTCGGCGCCGGCATCGTGTCGAATGTAATCAATTTTCGGGCGCATGGGCGGCGGGTCGCTCACCACATCATTTTCAAGATAAATCGACAAATCAATGAACCGGCGCATGGCTGGCCTCCCCTGTGAGTTCGTGATCAATTAGTTGTAATCGTGTCTGACTTTACCCGCACTCGGAGGCGACATCTAACACTTATGCATCTTGGCAAACTTCATTCTCAGGACTAAGGTTCTTGCCACGTTAATTTGTTGTGGATCCACTATGCATTTCTCTAGATCTAAACTGTTGATTGCGACCGTGGCATGTTTTAGCTCGCTCGCCAACGCCGAGGGTCCGTTTCCCTCAACCTACGAAGCACCGGCGCACAATCCCACGTTGATAACCAACGCAACAGTGCTAACCGGCGACGGCCAGCGACTCGACGGTGCCAGTGTCTATTTCGCCAACGGCAGAATTGTTGACGTAAGTAGCAGCGATCTAGAGGTAGATGCAAATACACGAGTGATCGATGCGCAAGGACGCTGGGTAACGCCAGGCGTGATCGACGTGCACTCACATTTGGGGGTTTATCCCTCACCCGATGTTGACGCGCACTCCGACGGCAACGAAGCGACAGCCCCTGTCACGGCTGAAGTCTGGGCGGAGCACAGTATTTGGCCGCAGGATCCCGGGTTTGGGCGTGCGCTGGCCGGTGGTGTTACCACACTGCAGATCTTGCCCGGTTCAGCCAATTTATTTGGTGGACGCGCCGTTACTCTGAAAAACGTCGCTTCGGTGTCCTATCAAGGAATGAAATTTCCCGGCGCGCCCTACGGTCTCAAGATGGCGTGCGGTGAGAACCCTAAGCGCGTCTATGGCAGAAAAGGCAGCGGTCCCTCTACCCGCATGGGCAACATCGCAGGCTACAGAACCGCCTGGATCAAAGCCCAAGACTATCGCGATGA
>CBFIHK010000087.1:0-6516 GCA_965662305.1 Luminiphilus sp. | reverse complement strand
GTCTCATCTAACTGCCCCCCGAGCATTAGATTACTCCTGGCGTTTGCGTTGCTAAGCGCAGTATTCGTGCTCGATTTTACGGCTGCATTGCTGATTATATTGTTAATGAATGAGTCAGCGGTAAGCAGTGATATGTCTGACTCCACATACAAATTGTTCATGTAGTTCGAACCCCCACTTCTTGAATAATTCCCTGCTGAATTGATAATTTTGTTGTGCCAAAAGTTGAAGTTATCTGCCTCGAAAGTCTCCCCTGAGATGTGTTCTGTGACGCTGCTTGAATACATCGCTATCTGTCCTAGGCTATTAACCGCGGCGCCTGCTAAGCCATCATTTTCAGTAAATTGGCTATCCACGATTTGAATATCATTTTCACCGTAAATCGCACCGCCTTGACCCGCCGAGTTTCGCTCGAAAAATGTCGAGAAGATTGAAGCTTCGGGAGTATTAAAGAGAGCAAGTGCCCCGCCATTGTTTTGCGCGGTATTTTCTGAAAACTTAGTGTTTATTATTTTTGCTTTTATTACATTTTCTAGGTTAATCGCACCCCCGCTCGCTCTGGATGAGTTTTTAATGAACTCTGAGTTGCAGATCAGCAAATTAGTTTTAGAGTTGCCAGATAATCGCAGTGCGCCCGCGCTGTAGGGCGAGCGGTTATTCTTAAAAAAGCTATCTCTAATAGTTACTAGCCGAGCCCCATCAATACTGATCGCAGAATCGCCCGCATTTTCGAACCTAATATTTTGTATGTTTAGTTTGAAATCCTCGCTTTTAACAAACAGCTCTAAAGTGCCGTATTTCTCGGTTCCTTTTAAAACAACATCTTGAAGTCCGGATTGAGACCTAAGTTCAAGGCTCCCTTGTTTATCGGATTCATAGAAAAAGATTCCTTCACGAGTCTTTGCCGTTTCATAGATACCCGCCTTCAATAAAATAGTGTTGACGTTGCCTTGCTTTGCGGCCGCAGATAATGCGAATTGGAGCGCGGCGCTTGACTCTACTTCATAAATTTCAGAATTTACGGGATAAGAGATAAGAACAATGAAAAACAAAAACACCCCTCGCATAGTGCCCCCTCTGACTAGCGGATATTCGGAAAGGTATTAGAAAAAACGGCCTACAGTGCGAAGAAGATTATTAAATTTGGGACTTTGTGACCTATGTGACGCGGGCCACTGACTTTTCGCCATCATTGTCACATTTTAGGTGGGTAAAAGTTGTTCAAATGATTACCGTTGCGAGATTTTAGTCTGATCCAGTGGTTACGTTTTGTGACTTTATACTGCGGTCATCGTCAGATGTTTGGCTTCGGCTCGTTTTATGGTGAATGACCTCAGTTGACTAGCTGTTCATCATCAAATAATCATCATGTGTCCGATTTAGTATCGTTCGCTTCAACGCTCGTTTAAGAGCGCTGGGTTTGTGTGGCACTGAGCTCACGTTAAGGAGGCGCGAATGCCGCGCAAGTGTACTTCTAATCGATTGATTTCAATTCCTGCTCTAATCGCACTCTGCATTGCGTTGCTCGGACTTAGCTCCTCTCTGAGAGCGAATGAAACAGCTCTGCCATTCGGTGCCGTGTTTACGATGGACAACAATGCCGCAGGAAATAGCGTCCACGTTTACCATCGCGCGAAAAATGGTCGCGTCAGTTTTGCACAAGCCATTGCCACGGGCGGCGAAGGATCTGGCGATGCACTAGGGAATCAAGGCGCTCTCCAGATTGATCCCAGTGAATCGAATTTGTACGCAGTTAATGCCGGTAGCCAAAGCATCTCCGTATTTAGGATCACGCCGCAGGGGTTGGCGCTTCAACAAACGATCGATTCCAGGGGTTTGCGGCCAATTAGTCTTACGGTGAGTAGTGACCGTGTTTACGTATTAAACGCTGGTGGCACCGTGGGTGGTGAAGACGCTATTGCTGGGTTTATCAAAAATGAGGAAGGGCTATTGGAATACCTCAGTGACTCGAGCTTTTCGTTAAGCGAGTCGTATACCAGACCAGCTCAAATTGGATTGTCTCCATCTGGTTCAAACCTCGTGGTAACAGAAAGAGAAACTCACAAGATAACGGTGATTGCTCTTGATGAAACGGGTCGCCCCAATAGCTCATATTCCCGTGATTCGGAGGGCCTGACGCCCTTTGGGTTTGAGTTTGGCGTAAGAGACTCACTCGTTATCGCAGAGGGGGTCTTGGGTCTTGAAAATGCAAGTAGCGTTTCTTCTTACTCTCTCGGGGCTGACGGCGATTTGGATGTCTTGACGAGTTCGGCACTTACACGCCAAACAGCAGCATGTTGGCTAGCGTTAAGCACTGATAAAAAGATTGCATACACGACTAACCCCGGCAGTGATTCGATCAGCCATTTCTCGCTTGACTTCAACGGTCAGCTTGAGCTGCAGCGGCCACGGCGAAATCTGTTGAGAGCGGGAGATCGACCACTGGATATCGCTGTGAGTCGAGACAATCGCGCTTTGTATGTGGTGTTGTCAGGTGCTGACGAGATCGGGGTTGTGAGACTTTCCAAGCGAGGGCGGCCCTGGTTTGTTTCCCAACGAATCAGAATCCCCGAGGGCGCTAACGGGCTCGTCGTTATTTAGTGAGTTCTGGCGACGTCGCAAGGCTTGACGGTCTGCAATCCGTTGACTTTAGGATGCTTGGCAAACCTGGTTTCGTCCCCCCGTTTTTGCCCGATATAAGGCTTCATCGGCGGCTTTAATCGTAGCCTCAATACTGCCGCCCGATTGCGAATGCGCAACACCGAGGCTGGCCGTAACACGGGGAAGTTTCGGGGTGTCTATGGCCTCTATGCGCTTTCTCAGGTTCTCAGCGATAGACACGGCCTCTTCTTGCGTAAGGCTTGAGAGCAGGACAACAAACTCCTCCCCACCCCAACGAGCTACCATGTCGTGTGACCGGACACGATTTCGGAGTAAAGTAGCAAACTCCTTAAGCACTGCGTCTCCCGTATCATGCCCGTAGGTGTCGTTAACGGATTTAAAGTGATCTATATCAAGGAAGATAACAGCACAGCGACGCGCGCTGGTACCCATCTCCTTCAGCCAAGCATCTGCAGCCCTTCGGTTACTTATTCCCGTTAGTGGATCGGTGTTGGCTTTTTTGCTCAGCTCCTCAGCTTCATCCGTTCTGTGGCGCAACGCTTGCCGCTCTTGAACCCAGTTACTCAGCAACCAGCCGAACAGCGCATAGACCGCGATCACGAGCGGACCGAGTCGCCAATCCCCTAGATAACTCTCCGCCAGTTCTGGACGCGTAGAACCTGCGGTAACAATTAGGCCCATGATCACCCCGACCGAGATGCAGATTGTTTTACCGCGACCCGACATCAATATAGTGGTAATGGTCATGAACAGGGGTACGTAGAGCAGTCCCGTTGCGAGCCCAATAATGACCTGCTCGGGCGGTGAAAATAGCCAGGAATAGCCCCACCTAATGATCAGTAAAGTGAGAACAGCTACGGAAATAATCTGGTGGCCACGAATTGATAGCTTGGGCCAAACCACGAGTGAGGTCGCTGTGAAAATGCACCAGGCTGACGCGAGGTAAAGCGAAAGAGTCGTCCCGACACCCATGAGACCCGAGGCTGTGGCCAGTGCGGCTAGGAAGCAGGCCACCGCCAATGTAAACCGCAGCATACGTGCTGCACTGCTTTGATCACCCATATCTCAGGTCGCCTGTCTCTAAGTTTTTACTCTGATATTAACTGTAGGCTCGTGATTTTTTTGGTCAGTTAACAGTATTACTTATTTGGTTGGAGGTACATGACCCATATGTCCACTCCACTACCTTTGCGACAATTACAACGATTCAATGCAATTTCGCAGAACAGTCGGGCGCATGAATCTAAGTCTCCGCGGGTTGACTTGTTCAACGCAGAGCCTCACACAGTACTTGATTGATGGGCGCTGATGGTGGTGAGCCGTCCAACAGCGATGCCTACCTATCAGTTGTACTGTGCGAGGTCCAAGTCATCGACGCGTGCTGAATAATCTGCCGGTCAGATGAAGATGAGTTTCTTCACTCGAGGGGTTTTGGTTGACCAAAATGGGAGGCGACATCACCTGTAAACGAGAACATTTCGGCGCTGGTTATATGCCAGTTGATCAAATGACGAAGCGGTATATGTGAAATATGCCCCGCCAAATATACTCGTGGGCGACACGGGCTAGATAAGTAGATTAATCCCAAGCAAAAGAAGTAATGTTCCTGCGAGTCTGCCGCTCAATTGCTTAGAGCTCGGTGCCGCAGCTGACATTGCTAATATGCGGTCTGCAAAGAAGACGCAGATAAGATCGGCGCTGGAAAATAAAATGTTGACCGTTGTGCCCAAGATCAGAAGTTGCGAAGAGACAGAGAGCCCAGCGCTGGGATCCGTAAACTGCGGAAGAAATGCAAGGTAAAAGATCGCGGTCTTGGGGTTGAGAATTTCGACCAGTGCGCTTTGAAGCAGTGTCTTGTCCTCCGGATTTTGCCCGTCACCGTTGGTGTTTGAGCGTTCGAATTCGCGTTCGACGGTTTCAGTTGCGTTGGGAGAGCTTGACGTGATGATGGGCTTGACAGCGGCCGTCCGCCACATGTTGATACCTAGCACACACAGATAGATGCTGCCGATGACTTTCATTGCGGTGTATGCCATGGGCGCTGCATTGAAAAGGCTCGCTATCCCCAGAGCGACAATCGCAACGTGAAAATAGCCACCCAAGTGAATGCCGAGTGCTGCTCGAAGTCCCTGCTCACGCCCACCCGCAATTGTCTGAGCTGCCGCGTATAAAGTAGAGGGGCCCGGGGCGTAGGCAAACACTGCAGCAGAGGCAAAAAAAGCTGTTAGAAGCTGGATATCCGGCATGAGTACTGGTATCTCGCAATGCAGATGAAAGTTGGGTAGCACAGCTGGATGTCGAGGCTAACAGCACATTTATGCGAATAGTTCGGCAACGTGAGTTCTTATGTCTACCGCGATAGAAGCCTTCCACCGCTCCAGCTTGATTCAACTATTCGCTGCAGCTTGCTACCCCTTCCGCTGGTGCTAGGTCTTCATAGTATATCACGACGCTCTGCCGAATTAGGCGTTGATCAGAGCAGTGACAACACATTCTCAGGTGGTCGCCCAATCACCGCGCGGTCACCAGAAATCACGATGGGGCGCTCGATTAAAATTGGGTTCTCGGCAAGGGCATCCAGAATTTCCTCGTTAGTACTCTCGGCAGAGAGATTCAGTGATTTATAGACAGCTTCGCCTCTTCTTACGATGTCTTTCGCTTCCATCGCTAGCGCCGCTAGCACGCCAACGATGTCACCTCTACTGGGCGGTGTTTCGAGATACTTGACCTCTACAGGTCTTACACCCTTCTCTTCAAGGATCGCCAGCGCGGCGCGAGATTTTGAGCAGCGCTTATTGTGCCAAATTGTGATTGTTGTCATGTGCGGTCCTAGGTGCGTGGGCGTTGGGGTAAACGCTGTGTAAAGAATACAAATATCATTTGTCAAAAAGGGTGCGAGCTTTCCCGCGGAAAATCAACGCCTTGGTTACTCTAGAGCACGTTGCTCAGGTTGGGTGTTTTTGGGTAATGTGACAAAGAAATAATGTGAACAAATGAAAAGGAAGCACCGTGGCAGTTGTTATTGATCACGAATTTAAAGCCTCAGCGGAAGAACTTTGGGAAATCCTGGGTACGCCTGACCGTATCGATTGGGTTCCCGGGGTAAAAAGTTGCTCCTACGACGGGGAGGTCCGCTCACTCGATTTGCCCGGTGCTGGGGCCATCAAGGAACGTATTCTTAACCACAACAACGACGCGCGCATTCTGGAATACTCCTGCTTTGAAAGTCCGGGTGCATTGGAGTCACACCGAGCAAAAATGGAAATCACCGCCACTGACGTTGGCTGTCGTTTGCAATGGCAGGCCGAGGTTAAGCCTGAGGTCATAGAGCCCTTCATAAAGGGCAGTATGGAAGGTTGCATTGCTCGACTTGAGGAAATGCTGAAGCAAGCTTAGTTGATCGACGTTAGGTTTTTCGCTGTGAGTTGTTTCACGGCGACTTAGCGCAGATATTGAGGAGATAATAACAATGACTTTCGAAACCATTCTTTATGAGGTTGAGGACGGAATACTCACGATCACACTGAATCGTCCCGACCGATTAAACGCCTTCAATAATGTTATGCGTGATGAGGTGATTGCAGCGCTCGATGCCGCGGATGCCGACGATGATGTAAAGGCGATTATCTTTACAGGGTCGGGTCGCGCATTTTGTGCCGGAGCTGACCTCGGCGGCGGCGGAGATACGTTTAATTACAAACCAAAAGAGCCGGGCATTCCCCGCGATGGCGGTGGACTTCTTACGCTACGAATTTACGAGTGTCTAAAGCCTGTGATTTCAGCCTGCAACGGACCCGCAGTGGGTATCGGGGCGACCATGCAATGCGCTATGGATATTCGTTTAGCGTCAGAAAACGCGAAGTATGGCTTCGTATTCTCCAAACGAGGTATTGT
>CBFIHK010000086.1:0-6594 GCA_965662305.1 Luminiphilus sp. | reverse complement strand
CGATTCGATAATGTTCGGGTTCTTCTCGTCGCGAAGAACACGAGAGACATTAGCGTTGTGAATGATCTCTGCTCCCGCAGCCTGCGCTTTTGGTAACCACGTGACCAGAGGGTTTGCCAGCGCGCCAATCGGGCAGCCTGAGTCACACCAACCGTCATAAAGACAGCCTGCACGACCGTTGTATGGTTGTGTATTGATCGCCAACGGCAGTGGAGCCGTCTCTCTACCAGAAGCTGTAAAGGCCTTTTCCATGACCCGGCCTTGAGCGAAGGTGGGTATAGGGGGCATCGGATAGTCAGCGCCGGCAGGACGCCATATCTCTGCTTTTGCGTCGCCGCTCAGCCCCACCTCAGCTTGAATCCTGTCGTAGTAAGGGCGTAAGTCGTCGTAGGTAATCGGCCAATCTAGGCTAACGCCGTGATCGCTTTTAACGCGGAAGTCCTCAGGCTTGAGTCGCAACCATACGCCGTAATGGTGAATGGCGGAACCACCCGTGCCACTGCCTGCGTTAAATGCATGACCGACTGGATGGTTGCCCGTCTCTATGACAGGCGTGCCTGACCATTTGAGTTTCCGCGCCCAAATTTGCGAGCTAGTAAGGTCAGTCAGACTACGTTCTGGACCTGCTTCCAGGACGACAACATTCTCGCCGCTCTCCGCAAGTCGTGCCGCGAGGAGAAGACCTGCGGCACCCGCACCGACGATGACCGTATCGGGACTACCGCTCACCACTGAGTCTCCGGTTGTATGTGTGCCATGTAGGGGACACCGATTGATTCAAATCCTTCAGGTGTGCCGTAGACAACATCGAGGGCATCGGCCCTCAGTACAAACGTGAAATAGCTACCTGGAGGCCCCTGCCAGTCGTTTACTGAATCTGTAGCAAGTGCACGCGTAAATGCCTCGGGCGCCTCTCTTAATTGGGGCTGTTTCAGTGCGGCATCTAGCGCTGCATTGTAAAAGCCCTTCTGGCCTGGTGTGCCGACGCCGAGATACTTGGCAATTAATTTTGAGTCGTCGCCCGAGGCAAGTTGGCTATCGATATAAGCCGCTATTCCCTGAGCCTTAGCGCCGGGCACAAGTACTTCCGCAATCGCCTCTAAGGCGGTAAGTTGCGGTTCACTGAGCGCTCTCGGTGTAAAACCTTTCGCAGTTGCCTCGGCGGCCGTGGCTTGGGTCGATCGCCCGCCGATTAAATAAAAGCCGAGGGTGGCAGCACCCCCGGCTATTAGATTACGGCGTTTGATTGTCTTCTCCATCAAAACTCTCGGCGAATGCTCACAGAGTAGTATCGTGGAGCACGGTAAGAGACCTCGTTACAACCACATAGGGTTGCAAGATCGAAGCCCTGAATACCGGGACGCTCATCCGTGATATTGCGCGCAGCGAGGGTCGCTAACCAGCCATCCCGCTCGTAGCTGATCTGCGCATTCACCACGGTATAAGCATCGAACTTATCCGCATCGAAGTTACGCAGATTGTAGTAGTACTCGTCGGAGTAGCTCACATCAGCCTGTACGGCCATATCGGCTCCAAAGGCATCAAAGCCATACCGAACGAGACCCGTAACCTGCACCTCAGGCGCGTAAGTTGGCTTCACGTCTCTGCTTGGTAGCGGTGAACCGTTGCGCAGCGATACGTCTTTAACCGTCGCGTCGAAGTAAGCGCCTGTCAGGATGAGGTCTAGACCCGGAGCAGGCGAGCTTTGAATCTCAAGCTCGGCACCGACGTTGTCGGCGTCTCGGTTGATAACCACACCGCCCACACCGACAAACAGGAAGGCCTGGTAGTCTGAGTAATCGTAGTAGAAGACGTTACCGTTGATGCGTGTTGTGCCATCTCCTAGTGTCGATTTAAAGCCCGCTTCGTAGGATGTCAGAACTTCTGAGTCGTAGGGTAGGGCCGCATCGCCTCCCGCACCGAAGTATGCGCCCAATAGAGGAGCGTTAAAGCTTCCCGCTTTCACCCCACGGTTAACACCCGCGTAATACATGAGGTCGTCGGTTGGGTTGTAGGTCACCTGCAACTTGCCGGCCCACAGTGTTTCGGAGGTACTGTCTGACGAGGTGATTGGCCCCACAAAACAGGCACTTGCATCGCCGGAGAAGCAAGGTGAACTGTTGACTACGAAGGAAGAGTCCGACGCCGCAACACCCATTAGGAGGTCGAAGTCCTTCTCCTCGCGCATCACACGGACACCACCGATGACGGTCATGTTTTCCGATACGTCAACTTCGTACTGGCCGAAGATGCTGTAAGAATCGGTCTCGAGACTGGCTACTGTTCCTACGTCGATAGGCGCACCACCGAAGACGTCGGCAAACGATCCAACGGGACCTTTGAGGCCATTATCTGACTCAGAATCGATATTCAGGTAGTAGAAACCTGCGACCCAGCGAGACGTATCCGTTTCACCATTGAATCGGAATTCTTGGGTGATGCTGCTGCCATCCACCGCGGCGTAGTTAGCCAGCTGGTTGATGGGCGCTGAGTCGACATCGATAAATAGCAACTTCTCGTAGTCTTTGTAGTCCGTAATTGACGTGAAGGTCACGTCGTCTGACATGTCGTAGGTGAACTTCAGGTTGACACCTGAGTTGTCTGTAGAGCCTTGGTCAGCGAAGGCAAAATCGCTTGAGAACGTAAAGTCATCGCCGTCAGGGTCTAGGTAGCCAAAAAAGTCAGCACCGGGGGCAAGTCGGCCGGGTAAACCACCACCGCCACCGGGAATGAACGCATCGCCATCCTCAATATCACCACCGGCGTCCATGCCGGTATCGGCACCGGTCTGGTCCAGAAGCACGGAGAGTCGGCTCTCATTCGCTGGCGTATTGATAACGTTCACCAGTTCAGGTGGCGTCGATGGATCGCCATCATGATCTTGTGCTATCGCAAGCGTAGACTTTGATTGATAGGGGCCGGTAGCGACTTCTGATTCCGCATAGTTAATGCTGAGATCGATTTGGAGCCGATCGCTTGCTTGATAGGCCAGCCTCAGGCGGGCAGCGAAGGTATCGTCGTCACCAAGGTCTGCACCTGCACCGGGTCCAGGATTCTGTAGGCCCAAGAATGTCAGCTGATCGTCGATCGAGTAGAGATTTTTAAGGTAGCCATCTTGTTTGCTCGAGCGGAAAGCGAGTCGGGCAGCAAGCTGATCATTAACCGGGCCACCCATGGCACCCTCGACAACATCGCGACGAGCATTGTTGGCTGTATCAAACTGTCCGAACTCGACGTCGAGGTAGCCTGTTGTCTCCTCGAAGGAAGGAGCATTGGAGATGAAATGAACAAGACCACCTGTTGCGTTACGTCCAAATAGAGTGCCCTGCGGACCTTTCAGGATTTCTACACGATCGATATCGAACACTGCGAACGTTTGTGCCTGAGCAACCGCAATATATCCCTCATCGAGGTAAACAGCGTTAGGCGCCTCGATGATGTCATTAAAGTCATTCTGGGTGACGCCGCGAATCGAGAACTGGGTGTTTTGACCCGCTAAGTTTCCTGAGATGTGAACCCCTGGAGAGAAAGCGGCGATGTCGAAGCTTTCGGATACTCCAAGGGCGTTCATTTGCTCACCGGTGAATGCTGTGATGGCAATGGGAACATCTTGCACATTCTGCTCCCGCTTCTGTGCAACGACTACTACCTCTTCAAGTACGCTCTGTGCCGAAGCTGGGATGGTAATAGTGGCTGCAACAGCTGCTGCAAGTAGTTTGGGGTGTAAAGTCTTTCGCATGAAACGCTCCTCGACCTTTTTAGGTTTAATTTTTCTGGTTTTCGCTGATAACGACTCAGCTACTCTACCCTGTCTCTCTTTTGTTTGCTCACAAACCAAAAGGTTTGCGAAGTCCTTTTCTCTCCAAGCGCGGAATAACTTCTTGCGCAAAGAACGGAAACTCTTTGGCGTAGTCAACAAACGCGAGTGTGGTACCGGCAACTCCCGTTGCACTGAGCTTTTCCAATTCGTCCGCAATGTGGTCCGGCGTGCCCACTAGGGGGAAGCCACCATGACCTGCTGCAAAACGGTCTCTGAACATCGATAAGGCCTCGGGTGTAAACGACTGCGCATGCATGCCTTGTAAGGTCATTAGATTGTCGACGGCATCCCAGTCGGCATGTTCATTGGCGTAGTAGGCCCAGTAATCTTCCGCTTCTTGCTGAGTCTCTCGACACACCACGGTGCAGAAAGTCAGCACGTTTACCTCGCGTCCCACACTACTCGCGCGGTCCGATATGTCGCTCACGGTCTCGGCGGCTTGGTCGAAATCAAAAACAGGTGTGAATAAGAAGTTAGCATTGCGCATCGCAAACGCACGGCCTTCCTCGGATGCCGCCGCATTGATGATGGGCATATTGGCTTGGACTGGATGCGGGAGCCCGTAGACGCCTTTACCATTAAAAAAGCTGCCATCCCAATCGAAGGGTTTATCCTCGGTCCAAAGCTTCTGGACGTAGTCGAACCATTCCTGCGCCATGGCATAGCGGTCGGTGTGTTCGCTGGGCAAATCAACGCCGAAAGCCTCGTATTCAGGCTTATTCCAGCCCGCAACGACATTAAGTCCAAGACGGCCGTTTGATAGTTGGTCTAGGGTTGCAAGTTGTTTCGCCGTAACAATAGGGTGATTGAAGGCCGTGTGTACTGTTGCAAAGACCTGAATATTCTTCGAGTGCGCTGCAAGTCCCGCTGCCCAGGTTACAGTCTCCAATACATTTCCGTGAAAGTCGGTGTCACCGCCGTAGCCAATCCAACGAGCGATCGGCAGCATAAACTCGATGCCTGCAGCATCGCACTGCTTTACCAGTTCGATGTTGTTTGGCCAATCATTGACCCAGCGCTCTTCCACTTTCGTAACTGCCATACCGCTCGAGCAGTTGGCAGAAAATATGCCCAATTTCAGTTTGTTGTCGTTAAACATCGGAGCAGGGCGGGTCATGGCTGCATCTCCTAGCTTGGGCTTTTGTCTCGTTATTTTAGGTTTAAACTATTGATAGCAGTCGCTGGCAGGGTGCGCAACATCTTTTTAACAGAGACCGGGAGCAGGTATGCGGTACTTATCGGACTTCAAGATTGGTGATCAGCTTGCTTTACCGCAGCTCGAGGTGTCGCTAGAGGAGATGGTGGCCTTCGCGGAGGCCTACGACCCTCAACCCATCCATATCGATACGCGTAGCATCGAGGCGCGTGCGTTAGGAGGCGTTATTGCGAGCGGCTGGTTTACCACAGCTTTGTTTATGAAGATGTCTGTTTTGGGGTACTTGAGTGAGACGGCAGTCTTAACCTCGCCCGGCGTCGATAATCTGCGTTGGTTGTCGCCCGTAAAACCCGGCTCGCTTCTCTCTGGGGAGGAGACCGTAACCGCGGTAAGGCAGAGTCAGTCAAAGCCTGATCGCGGTGTGGTGACCTGTGACGTTAGACTCTGGGATGAGTCGGGAAAAGACGTTTTAACGTTGACCAAGCACTTTTTCGTTCGTGTTGCCGACGCCGTTTAAGGTTTAACGGCGGTCACTTCGATCTCGACCTTGGCCTCTGCTTCTACTAGACCGCTAACGAAGACAACGCTCATCGCGGGGAAATGCTTTCCAATGACCTCACGGTACACACCACCAATCTCTCGCAACTGATCGACATAATCTTCGCGATCAACGACGAACCAGGTCATCCGCACCATGTGCTCTGGCCCCGCGCCAGCGGCGGTAAGCACATCGATAATGTTTAGCAGCGTCTGGCGAAACTGCCCGATAAAGTCTTTGTGCTCAAACACGCCGTCCGGCGTCCAACCGATTTGGCCGCCGCAGAAAATGAGTTCCCCTGCATCAGCAGAGATACCATTGGAGTAACCCTTTGGTCGAGGCCATCCCTCGGGTAGCAAAACGCGTTGCATGGAAACCTCTTTAGTAACCGCGAAAGCCTCAGTATATTTTAGGTATAAAATATGAGCCAGTCTTCGAATACTGCGGCTGAATAATAAAGACTCGAGGGATTGCCGCTATACTCAAGGACTTATCCTTTAAACACTGGGGAACCATGGCTGAACGATCATTTGCAGGAGAGGTAGATAAGCTTCGTGCAGGCGAGGGCGATATCGTTCGTGGTGAGGGCATCCTTGCGATTACAAAAGCGCTGCTCCAGTCGGGTGTTTCCTACGTGGGTGGCTATCAGGGCTCCCCGATTTCACACCTAATGGACGTGCTTAACGACGCTCAAGACTTATTGTCAGAGCTAGGCGTCCATTTCGAGGCCAGTGGCTCTGAGGCAACAGCAGCGGCAATGCTATCGGCGTCCGTCAATTACCCGCTGCGCGGTGCAGTGACTTGGAAGTCAACGGTTGGCACTAATGTCGCATCTGATGCCCTGTCTAACCTAGCTTCGTGCGGTGTGACGGGCGGTGCTTTGGCGATCGTAGGCGAAGATTACGGTGAAGGCTCCAGCATCATGCAGGAGCGTACCTATGCTTTTGCTATGAAAGCGCAAATGTGGCTCATGGATCCACGCCCGAATCTGACAAGTATTGTCGACATGGTTGAAAAGGGCTTTGAGCTCTCTGAGGCTTCAAATACCCCCTTATTCTTTATGATGCGGATCCGCGGCTG
>CBFIHK010000085.1:0-6680 GCA_965662305.1 Luminiphilus sp. | reverse complement strand
TTTTCAAAATGCGGCGCCGCCCAAACATTTGCCGCTGAGTAACGGAACACGCCGCCATCAGCAGGGTCGAACAATCCTCCTAGGCGCATATTGTCCAACTGCAGACGGACTGCTGACTCAATATCGACATTTGGCTGGCGGCGGTAAGCGTGCATCAAACTGGTAATAAGCATTTCCCTCGGTGCTTTGTTGACGCCTGCTAATCCCCCGTACTCCTTATCCCAGTCAATGAGTAGGCCTTCCGTAAGCGCATCGAATTGAGATGCGATGTATCCCGACGTCAGGGCTGTACCATCAGCCGTCTGTACGATGCTTGACTCAAACACTGAAGTCATTAGTGAGGCTTGCGCCTCGATCAACAAAGGACTTTGCTTTAGCGTATCTGAATACCGACTGAGCGAAGTGACTAAGGTGTCACTTGGAACGTAATTCATGAAATGAAGCGGCGTTCCCGAGGACGTCATGATTATATTTAGCGGCCATCCCCCTGAGTGGCCCGATTTCACGGCCATTCGCTGGAGAGCCCCGTCAACTTCGGGGAATTCATCTCGGTCTATTTTGATTGGCAGATAGTCTGACGCAAGCGCTTCAGCTACTGCTGCTTGGCTAAAAACTTCTCGATTCATCACATGGCACCAGTGACAACTCGAATAGCCTACAGAGAGAAAAACGAGCTGATCCTCTCGATCGCTGAAGGAATCTCCCGACCAATTACGCCATGGGACAGGGTTGGAGGCATGTTGCAACAAGTGCGGGGAAACAGCGCCCAACAAACCGTTCGCAAGAGCGCCCTGACTCAAAACCTCAAGCACAAAGAGAGCGACCAATATGAGTGGGCTACTTCGCTTCATACTTCAGTGTTACTTGGCGCTGTCCAGTACTTAAAACTTTCGTTTGAACATCACCATTGGGCCATATGACCCTCAAATTTTCGGGTGAGGCTGAGCCAAGGCCAAATCGCAATAGCTTGGAAGGGACGGCCATATACCCTTCGGTACTAGAAACCTGTCGCCACAAAGCTCGACCATCATTTAACTTGAGTATCACTTGAGCACCAACAGCATCGCGATTGATACGCTCGTCTGGGTCACCCTCCAGTCGAACAAGGAACAGCCTGTTAATCGCTTTGTCGGAATCTGACTCACGCTCTGCCAGGGTATTTCGAAAAACACGAAGTGGCCCATGGTAGTCCAGTGTGACGATATCGAGATCACCATCGTCCTCGAGATCCAGCGCTACTGCAGATCTGGAATTACCAGAAAAATTCAAGCCACTGTTTCTAGACTGGTTTTGGAGCTTCCCCGATGTATTAAGAAAAAAGACATTCTCTTCCAAAACACCAGAGGGTAGCGTTACCTCCCGCGCTGCACCTTCTGGATCTTGATAGTAAGGATTCTCTGAGCTGTAAAGCAGGTACTCGTTCATACCGTTCAATACAAAAAGATCATCATCGCCATCTAGATCGGGATCGAAGAACATTGCTCCCCAGGACCAGCCTGTTGATGAGTACCCCCTCCCGACAACATCACTCAACTGGTAACGAACTTCATCGTTTAATTGCGACGACATGAACATATCGTTGGCTTCTACCACCCGCTGGTTTGCGAGGCTATCCGGATCAAAAACCATATTCGTATCTTCGGAGGGCAATACGTATTTTTGATCTTTATTCATTGTCACGATATTGGATACATAGAAATCGACCTGACCATCCTGGTTTAAGTCAGAGAGGGTCAAACCCATGGTGTAAGACGGTTTCTGTGCGCCCAACTTAGCACCCCAGTCGCTGAAGGTGCCGTCCCCATTATTTCGGTAAAAACGGTTTACGCCAAAATCATTTCCCGAGAAAAGATCCTGCACACCGTCTCCGTCGAAATCCGCGTGCCCCGCAGTTTGTGACCATCCCTTATCGGCAACCCCTGCTGCCTGCGTTACGTTTTTGAACCTGAAACCGCCCAAATTCCTGAATAGCTGGTTGGGAGACCCGTTGTCGTTGCGCCGAGCCAGTGTTGGCAAATCGCCTTGCAGATAGTTGCCAAAGTAGGTGACGTAGATATCATGCAAACCATCGTTATCAAAGTCAAAAAGAGTTGCGGGACCGCCGACTAACTCTTCGCCACCCAGGTTTGCGCTCGCAGTAACATCCGTAAAACGCCAATTTCCGTCGTTTCGATAGACCCGATGCGAATCGTTAACGTAGGTAATCACAATGTCTTGATCGCCGTCATTGTCCAGATCAGCCACAAGCGGTTGTCTTGGCTCACCAGGATTACCATCCGGTCTCAGCCAATTAACCCCAGCATAGTCCGTTTTATCCTCAAAGGTTCTGTCGCCTAAATTTCGATAGACTCTATTGCCCAGGCCGCCGAGGACCAGTAGATCATCGAGACCATCATCATCAAAGTCACCAGCTGCAATCCCAGCGCCACCAAACGCAGGGGGTATTGTAATTATCCCCGTCGCCTCGTCTTTCCTTAAGTAGGACCGTATTTGTCGGCTTAGCCAGTCAGAACTTCGATGCGCATATGACAGGCGTGATTCTACTGTCGCTTCTTCAAACCAATGCTCGAACCTCTCTGTGTCATTTCTCGAGGAAACAATCGATGTCGGAGATGTATTGACGGTGCGTTCGTTTCGCGGTTTTTGATTTAGGTCTCGCAACTCAATCATTCGCTGAAACGCACGATTGAGATCAGCAACTGAGAGTCGATCACCACGCTCACCCTCCTGCCCTGACAGGCGAAGCATGAGAACACCTGCGTTTGCTATCGCCTCAGTAAGTAATTCAAGCGAGAAAGGATCAGCGGCCAGTTCCACGCGATCTCCAAGTCGCTCCAGAGCGAATTGGAGATAGCGCCAATGAATGCCTGAATCCCTAAACGCGTCGATGTCGTAGGACTCGATTTGTTGCTGCTCCTGAGGCCCTAGGTCAGGAAAGTACACAACGTCTTCATAAGTATTGATCAAAAAAGGCAACTCGACATCTAACGCATTTTGAACATTAACCTCAGATAATCTGGAGGCACTTGCTTGTTTCGCTTCGGCCTGTGCTAGCAGGTACAGATTGGCCGTCCATGCCACTAAACCCCGCTGAAAGTGTTCTGTAAATTCAGCCGCTGCCTCAGGTGTTTCGGGCCACCGTTTCCTTGCAAAATAGACCTGCAAATTACGAATAAAGAGCGTATTAGAGATTTCGTTATAGGCTTTATAGCTCTCGACTTTTTCTATGATTACCTGCATTTGAAGGTCAAGGCTTTGACCTTGCCTTGCAGTGGCCACCGTGCCAGCAGAAGCCACTTTTGTATCTTGCCCCTTCAACTCAGACCAGACCGAACTGAGTAAGTCTTCACTTACTTCACGTTGATCCTCTAGACGACTCGCGTTGTCTGCCACTTTCAGAACACTCAGCGCAAACAGATCAGCGATATCTTTCAGCTGCTGAATCGCATCAGTCCCGAGCGTTTGATAACTCGGCTCGTTATCCAAAATGATGGCTTGCTGGACGCTGAGAATCGCGCGCAGCGAATAGGCTACAGAGCTGTATTGTCGCTTGTCAGTCGCGTTAATCTTTATCGGTTCAAAACCCCGAAACCTAACCAGCCAATGACCGTCTTTACCTTGCTCATATTTGAGAATAAAACTCGCAGCATCTCGGATGTCTTTTGCTGTAAGAAGGCCGTCTCTCTCGCTATGCAAGGACGCTGTTCCCCAAATTTCTCTGACCAGAGCAGCGTGAAGTAGATTCTTTTTCGCGCGAGCAGCAAACGTGAGCGGCGTCCCGAACATGAAATCCTCGAGCCGAGATGCAGTCGCATAACATTTTGGATCCTGGTCTCTCTCGAGCTTACCGATCTCAGAAATGATAGAGGATGTCGATGACCCGCCTGGCTCAGGTAAATCCGCTTCAGCGACCGACCACATCAGCGTGAGGCTGACAAGAAGAGCGAGTTTGTGAACAATCTGAAACATATGTACGGCGTTATTTTTCACGGCGTTGCGATACCTAACCCTCAATCTGCAGGGCCAAATCATCCTCGGATACTGAGTCACCCTCGGCGATATGTAGTGCGGTAATCGTGCCTGAGTGGGGTGCCTCGTAAGGCACCTCCATTTTCATCACCTCAAGGATAAATAGAGTCTGCCCCTCTTCGACTGCGTCGCCCTCTGCGACAAGAAGCTTCCAAACGGATCCACCGGTCTCTAACTCAATTTTTGTCATTATTTTCTCCAGTGCGTCTTAAGGTCGAATAGCAAAGGCTGCGGGGCCCAAGAGCTCAGGCAGTAACGGTTGAACCCGCGCCAACCACTTGCAGAGTTCAGGGCGCGTCTCGCGCGGGTCGATGATATCATGAACGGCAAGCGCTTCCGCACGCGGGAAAGGTGACTGTTTTGCTGCGAGCATCTCTTCGAGTTCCCGACGCTTGGCATCAGGGTCAGGCGCTGCCTCGATTTCTCGGCGGAAGGCCACGGCAACACCGCCCTCGACGGGTAACGGGCCGCTCTCTGCTGAAGGCCATGCCAAGACATAGGCCTCTGGACCGTAATGCGCCGCCTGCGCAACACCAAAAGAACGCCGGACCATCACCGCCGCCCAAGGCACTGTGGTCATCGCGGCTGTCAGCACCGCCGACGCGCCATGACGAATCGTCGCCTCTTTCTCGGCCTGACTGCCGATCATAAAACCAGGCTCATCCACCAAAGTAATAATCGGAAAACTGAAGGTCTCGCACAGTTCCATAAAGCGACGCGCCTTTTGCGCGCCGTCGGCAGTCATAGAGCCTGCTAGGAACTTACAGTCATTCCCCCAAACTCCAACCGTCTGTCCGTTTAGCCTCGCAAGACCCGTGATTTGGGAGCGACCGTAGCCTTTCCCCATTTCAAAAAAGCTGTCCTTGTCGAATACCGCTTTGATGACCTTGCGCATCTCAAAGGCAACGCGCCGGTCACGCGGCACAACCTCGAGTAGCGATTCATCGCAACGATCGATCGGGTCATCGCAGTCAAGGACCGGAGCGAGCTGATTGATGTTGTCCGGCATGTAGGACAGAAAACGTTTTATCTCCTCGATGCACGCACTCTCATCGTCCGCACCGTTGTCGACGGTGCCGTTCTTGGTGTGTACCTTCCAACCACCCAGCTCGTCTTTGGTCTTTTTCTCACCCATGGCACGCTCAACCACGGCGGGACCTGCGGTTATGATTTGGGCGGTGCTTTTGGACATGACGGAGAAGTGCGAAGCGACAAGCCTTCCTGCCGGAAGGCCCGCCACAGCACCCATCGCTGCGGTAGCCACCGGCACGGTTGCCATCGCCTGTGCTACCGAACGAAAACGCGAGGGCGCGTTTACAGGGCCGGGAAGATTTGGACCTTTACCGCTGGTGCCCCCGACACTGCCACCCGAACCCTCGTGCAAGCGAATCAGGGGTACTTTGTACTGAACCGCGAGATCCTCAGCGTAAACACTTTTTCGGAGACCCGCTGGCGAAGGCGACCCCCCGCGCATCGTAAAATCCTCGCCGCCTACAACGACGCGACGGCCGTTCACTTTGCCAAAACCCAGAATGAAGTTGGCTGGATCGTAACTAACGAGCTCTCCGGACTCGTTGTAGACCGGCGTCCCGGCGACGGGTCCTAACTCCTCAAACGACCCCTCGTCGAGAAGTTGATCGACACGCTCACGGATGGTTAAGCGATTCTGACTATGCTGCTTGGCAACGGCATCAGCGCCGCCTTGAGCAAGTGCGAGTTCTCGGCGCTTTTTGATTTCATCGACTTCCGGTTTCCAGCTCATGCGTTTTCCAATCCGGTGAAACTACTGGGAAACCATACCGTGGACTGCTACGAGATTTCGAGTCCTTTTAGGTCTCCCGCCTCGCGCCACTTTGCCATGAGGTTAAAGAATTCGATCGGGCCACCGCCGTAAAAGGTGTTTTGAGACTCAAACTCCACATGCCCCTCGTTGTTGTAGTAACCGGGGGTGCAGCTCTTTTGGAATTCCTCGGTTTGTCTGGCAACGCGCTTGATGGTGTTGATCCAAGCGGCCTCAGCTTTCTCTGAAGCATCAACCCGTGTCGCGCCACGCTTCTTGAGCTCACCTAAAATATAAGCCGTCTGCATTGCGTTCTCGTCGAGTGCGAACGTATAGGTCGCAGTGAACCCTGACTGTTGAGGGCCGAAGAAAAACGCGTTGGGGAAGCCGCGGGTATGGAGGCCATGGAAGGTCGCCATGCCATCAGCCCATTTATCCGAAATCGTTAAACCATCTATACCGGTAATGGAATATCCGGCGCGGCGCGAGTAGTCGGTACCCACCTCAAAGCCTGTGGCAAAGACGATGCAGTCCACTTCGAATTCCTGACCGTTGGCAACCACGCCCTTCTCTGTGAACGCCTCAACCCCTTGGCCATCAGTATCGACGAGCGTAACGTTGGGATTGTTAAACGCCTGTAAGTATTCGTCGTGAAAACAGGGACGTTTACAGAACTGCCGATAGTAAGGCTTGAGTGATTCCGCAGTGTCAGCGTTCTCAACCACCGAATCTGCGCGGGCACGAACCTTCTCCATTTTGGCGAAATCTGCCATCTCCATCTTTTCCTGAAGACCCATTTCGACCATGGCTTTGTCGGTGAGATATTGCTTGAGACCACGTTCTTTGCGCGCACCGAAAAACGCCCAATCCA
>CBFIHK010000084.1:0-6692 GCA_965662305.1 Luminiphilus sp. | reverse complement strand
CTTCGATGAGCTCGATGATGGTAATACAAGTGTTGAGATCATTGGTGGCGCTTTCGAAGCGGCCGAGCTCGATGCAAAAGCGGCGATTAATCAGGCGAGCTGGTCAGCAGCGAAGCTTTGATCTGAGTCTTTTTTCTAGGCGGGAAACGGGATCTCTGGGTCGCCGTCTCGCCATTGCGGATACTTCTTCATCACCCGGATAAAAAGCTCACTCGAGATGAGTCCTCCTAGCCATCGCGCAACATTCGGATAGGGGCGGCCGTCCCACCAATTAGAATCGACATTGGCGAATTGCCTAATAAACGGGAAGACCGCTATATCAGTCACGTTAAGCGTAGAGCCGTTTAAAAATTGATCATCTCCGAGCCTAGATTCGAGCGTGGCTAAAAAGGCTTCCGCTTGCTCCCGATACCAGATCTCATCCTGTTCCGGGAATCGAACCGCATATTTATAGCGATCGAGCCAATGCTTAAAGTCATCGTCGCACGCCGATATCAGAGGATCATCAATCCCGAGGCCATCCAACCAAGCGTCGGGGTCGTTCTGATCCAGTGCCCACCGCATGACGTCGCGACTCTCTTCTATGACTCTACCATCGACATCAATAACTACGGGCACGGTACCTTTTGGTGAGACCTTGAGCATAGCGGGTGGTTTATCCTTTAAAACAACCTCGCGTAAGCCTACGTTTATGTCCGCGTAGGCGATCGCCATGCGTGCGCGCATTGCGTAGGGGCAGCGCCGAAAGGAATAAAGAATGGGCGTCTTTGTCATCTCCGCAGTGTACGGATGCTCGCTCGCTTGACCAAATCGAATGACATGTATTCAGTCAAATGATGCACACGAGTCGCATCATTACTTTGCTTGGTGCATTATTCCGTCCCTAATTTGGAGGCAGCATGTCAGGATCAAAAGCAAAATCATCGACCTTTCATCCACCCGTACGCACCTTGATGGGCCCGGGCCCGTCAGACGTTTCACCTCGGGTGCTCGCGGCATCAGCCCGTCCAACTATTGGTCATTTGGATCCGCTTTTTGTCGAGTTAATGGATGACGTAAAGGGTTTGCTGCAATACGCCTTTCAAACCAAGAACGAACTGACGATACCACTCTCAGCGCCGGGCTCGGCTGGAATGGAGGCCGCCTTTGTCAATCTGGTGGAGTGTGGCGATAAAGTAATCGTATGCCAGAATGGTGTATTTGGCGGTCGCATGAAAGAGAACGTCGAGCGCTGTGGTGCCACACCGATCATGGTTATGGATCGCTGGGGTGATCCTGTTGACCCTGAAAAGCTCGAGGCTGCGATTCAAGAACACCCCGATGCAAAGGTTGTTGCTTTCGTTCACGCAGAGACATCCACCGGTGTCAGGAGCGACGCTGAGACACTATGCCGATTGGCAAAATCAGCAGGCATGTTGGTGATTATGGATGCTGTCACGTCACTCGCCGGTATCGATTTACAGGCGGATGCTTGGGGTGCGGATGTGGTGTATTCGGGCACCCAAAAATGCCTATCGGGCTTACCGGGTATCTCACCGATTACCTTTTCTAACGATGCCGTCGCTGCGATTCAGGCAAGGAAGCACAAGGTGCAGAGCTGGTTTTTAGACATGAACCTCATCATGGGTTACTGGGGCGAGGGCGCAAAACGCTCTTATCACCATACAGCACCTGTGAACGCAGTGTATGCCATCCACGAGGCGCTGCTTATGTTGGAAGAGGAAGGGCTAGAAGCGAGCTTTGCTCGTCACAAAGCCAATCACCTCAAACTGGCAGCAGGCTTGGCAGAGTTGGGTTTGGAGATGGCGGTTGCTGAGGAGTGGCGCTTGCCTCAGCTCAACTCGGTATTGATTCCTGAAGGAATAGAAGATGCCAAGATTAGAGGTCGACTCTTGGACGAGTTTGATCTTGAGGTCGGTGCAGGGCTCGGCGAGCTCGCCGGCAAGCAGTGGCGTATCGGTCTCATGGGAACAAGCAGCAACGAGGTCAATATCAATCGTTGCTTAACCGCATTCAAGGCAGTTCTCGCTTAATGCGAGAACTCGTTTGAAAGGACTGGCGTTGGCTTGCCGCCGCTAGTTCCTCAACGAGTTGATTTATCAGAGCGCTTGCCGATAGCTCGCGGGCTTGGCCTATGCCTGTACCTGCCCAATAAGCCCCATAGCCCGATCCCTGTTGTTCAAGCGCGAGTGCGTTGAGCTGTTTGGATAGATCATAGGTAATGGGGTAGGGAGGAACACCCTGCTTGTTTTCTTTGTCGTCCAGAGCCGTCACTTTATTGCTAATGCCCCGCGCTGCGCGTCCTGAGATGGCGCGCGTTACCACGGTGCTAGATCCACGCGCTGTGCGTATTTGATTTCGATAATCCTCATTAGTACCGGACTCAGGGCAGAGTAGGAAAGCGGAACCAAGTTGCACCGCATTGGCACCTACGTTGAGTGCATGAGCAGCATCGGCACCTGTCATGATCCCGCCGGCAGCCACGATCGGAAGCGAAGTCAGACCTCTAAGCCTTTCTACCAACTCGGGCGTGGTTAGCGCATTGCTCGAAAAGTCGTAATCAGAATAGGGGTCAAAGGTCCCGCGGTGACCGCCCGCTTCAATGCCTTGCGCAATCAAACCATCGACACCGGTATTTAGTGCAAGCTCCGCATCATCTAGATTGGTGACGCTTGTGATGAGTGGGATGTCTAAATTTTTAAGGGCACTCAAAATCTCTCTACTGGGTAACCCAAAATGAAAGCTAATCAGATGGGGTCGATACTCCCTGGCGAAGTCGATGAATCGGGGGTCATCCTTCGCGCTGGTGTAAGGGTTCTTAAGTGAATTTGGTGGGGTGGCTTTTAGCGCTGTGAATTCGGATGAGAAACGAGCGATCCACGCGGCTTCCATCGTGGGATTTCGCTCAGGCTCGTCGTGGCAAAAGAAGTTGAGGTGTAAAGGCCCGTCACTCCGTACTCTGAAAGCGTCCACTTGCTTGGCAGCGCTCTCCCAGTCAGATGCGCCCACACCCAGCGCCCCCAAACCGCCTGCATTACTGACCGCTGCCGCGAGCTCTGGCGTCGATACGCCCGCCATGGGCGCCTGAAAAATAGGCGCTCGTAGCTTTAGATCTTCTAGAAACACTTAATCGGTGGAAATAATTGGATCAATTGACCTGCCGATCTAATCCTTCCCAGAAAGGTTTACGAAGCTCGGTTTTGAGTACTTTACCTGCTCCAGAGAGCGGCATCGGCTCGTCCCTAAAGGTAAATCCTTTCGGAATTTTGTAGCCGGCAATGCTCGCGCGGCAGTGAGCGACAAGCTCGTCCTCACTCGCAGAAGCGCCTGCGTGAAGGATGACAATCGCATGGACGGCTTCGCCCCATTCTTCGTGTGGGATACCAATGACGGAGACATCTTGTACCGCCTCGTGGCTTATCAAGGCGTTTTCGACCTCAGTGGTGAATACATTTTCGCCGCCTGTTACCACCATATCCTTGAGTCGGTCGACAATGTAGAGATAGCCATTTTCGTCAAAAAGGCCCGCATCGCCCGTGTATACCCAGCCGTTTCTTAGCGCTTTCTCGGTCTCCGCGGGTTTGTTCCAATATCCCATCATGGTGTGCGGACCGCGGACAACGACTTCGCCTGACTCACCAACTGGGCAATCATTACCCTCATCACTCACGACTCGGACATCGTTGATTGGCGTGGGTCGGCCGGCTGACTTCAGTATTTGCCCTCCGATTCGGTGATCCTCTGGCGAGAGCATGGTAGCTACCGGAGCAAGCTCGGTTTGTCCGTAAGCCTGGACAAGGCCAATGTGAGGCCATAATTCCATGCAGCGCTCGAGCGTTGCGGCTGGCATCGGTGAAGCGCCATAAATAATTTTCTCCATACTCGACATATCTGCTCTCGCTGCATCCGGATGATCTAACAGCATTTTGATCATTGCTGGCACTAGCAGTGCATGAGTGATTTTTTCTGAAGCGATAGTCTCGTAAACAGCCATTGGGTCGAAATTCTGCAATATGACATTGCTGGCAGCCGATAACGTAGCACCCATACCGCCGGCAAAATCGGCCATGTGGAACATGGGCGCCACGTGCAGGTAGCGTGACGATCGATCCATCCCAAACATGGGCAGTGAGCCCATGCCGCTAGCCCATATTGCCCAGTGCGATTGCATTACGCCTTTTGGGAAGCCAGTGGTGCCGCCCGTGTAAAAGATACCCGCCATATCGCTACCGCCGCGTGTGGATGGCGCTGACGGGCCGTTATTTTGAATCAAGGTTTCCAGATTAATTGCCCAGTCAGGGCACCTACCCTCGCCAATGAAGATACAGTGTTCTAGCCCTGCGACCTTTCCGCGTAATTCATCGACTTGCGCTGTAAACGCATCATCAAAAAGCACAGCTCGGGTCCCTGAGTCGGAGATAGCATATTCATTTTCCGGTACCGCCCATCGGGTATTCAGCGGCACGACACAAAATCCAGCCCAGGGAATGGCAAACAGTGCTTCATAATAGTTCGCACAGTTGAGACTCAGAATACCCACGCGATCACCCTCGGATAGACCAAGGCCTTGCAGGCCGGCTGCAAGAGATCCGACGCGATTCTGAGTGTCAGTCCAGGAGGTTTCGCTTCCCTTATAACTGGTCGCTACGCTATGCCCGTTGAGTCGTGCTGCGCGTTCGATTAGGGACTGAAGTGCAATCATGAAGGGTTTCCTATGCGTTATTACGTTCTCATTATTTGAAGACTTAAGCTATTCATTGCAACCGCTTGCGTCAATCGCATCCGCCCCCGGCGTCGAAAAATCGATATTTTCAGGGGCGTTTGTCCTTGCACTCATTAAAGCCACGCAAAGGGCGGTTGGTCGTAGTGAGAAACGCGCGTGTCTTTTCCCATCAGCACGACTTCACGAAACTGATAGAGTACGGCAGCTGTTGGCGCAAAGATTTGATCTAAGCTGAGACGAACTGAGAGGATCTCTGTGCCTTCACTCTTGTTGGGTTGGAAGTGAGCAAGACCTTTCTTTGCCAGTTCTGAGAAGGGTGCTGTATGTATTGAAGCCACTTCACTGGGGTTTGGAAATAGCCCGTGCGAATCGCGGTCAGCCCAAACCACAACCGGCGTTATTCGGTATCCCGAGCGCGTGCTGTAGTCGTCCAGTAAACCCAGCACTGATGTTTTGGGGAGTTCGAGGTTTACCTCCTCCCGGAGCTCTCGCAGTGCCGCGTCCTCAGCGCTTTCGCCCAAGTCCAATCGGCCGCCAGGCAATGCCCATTGTCCGCTATGAGCGCGAAGCGAACTCGCGCGGCGAGTAAGGAGGACCGAACCTTCATCATTATCAGCGGTTATCACTACCGCTACTGCTGCAGCACGCAAGTCCTCAACCGGTTGGGCAATTCTTGTAAAACGGTTCAGCTGCGCTCGAGCATGATCACGTAAAACGGTGTCGTAGTGGTAGGAGCCTACAGGGCGATTCACGGTTCAACTCACTATGCCATCGCGATTGAGCTGATGAGCGCACAAAGTAAGTGGATAGCTTGTCGGCCTCTGCACGAAATCAGTAGCTATCCACTGCAGTGAGCATGCGCGTTGAGAGCTTTTGCTCTGCTTCGGTGAGCTCGGGACGCCAAACCTCGAAGATGAGAACAAAACGATCTTCGCTGGAATTATTCCACGCCTCATGCTCGATCGTATCATCGAACAAGAAAGCCTCGCCCACCTTCCACGTGCGAGTGCTGTTCCCAACTCTGAAGCCGCAATTCTCGGGAATAATAAGCGGCAAATGACCTATCAAGCGCGTGTTGATCATGCCGTTATGGGGGGGGATCTTTGCGCCAGGCCGAAGTCGAGAGAACAAAATATTTGGGCACCGCTGACCAGAAAAAACGAGGGGTAATTCATTCATTGCTTCTGTTGTTACAGGGCATAGGGCCTGATTTTCAGGCACCGGCTGGCCATTACGCCAAAGATAAAGCGCTCCCCAGTCATCATTGTCAGCCATGCCGTGAGAGTCGAAGGCAGGTCGCTCCGTGTTGCTCTCAAGGTACGCGTTAAACTCACTCCCACCACTGATCAAGTTCTGCAGCTCTGCTTGGATAGCTTCGGTTTTCGTTTCAAGTGCTTCCAGCCAAGGAAAGGGATCACGTGGATAAAATTCGTGGATGGGCAACCCGGGATACATGATATGGCGGGGCTGCGGATAATACTGCTTGCGCTTGCCGAGTAATAGATCTACCGCTTCCTGCATGCGCGGCGTGCTTTCCGGCTCGTCTAGCAGTGGCTGAACTTCTCGCGTCATATGGTCAGCAAACGCTTGTTGCAGCTCTTGGACGCGTGTTTGAGCCCGCAAAAACTCGACACGAATCTCCTGCACCATGTCGGTATGCAGTGGGTTGATCATGAGTGCCTGTCGGTAGAAGGCAGCGGCTGCTTTCATATTGCTTTGCCCGTAGAAAGCATCCGCTTTGACGATGTAGGCTCGAGCATTTCGAGGATCGCGCGAGATGGCGCGATCTGCTGCCATCTGCGCATTTTCGTAGTCGGCTAGATCACGATTGGCTAGCGCAATGACACCCCAAACGGTCGTGTCATCGAGTCCCAGCTCAACGGCTCTCTGCGCGAGGTCACGAGCACTATCCGGCTGGTTGTCACGTAAGGTGACAATCGCCTCCCCAAGACATTGCTGAGGGTCTGTC
>CBFIHK010000083.1:0-7137 GCA_965662305.1 Luminiphilus sp. | reverse complement strand
ATGTAGCCCAGACGTTTATTAATGCGGGTTTGCCCAGCCAGTCCTCTGCACTGCGCACATCGGTGGTATCAAGAACAGGCAAATTAAACGATGGTATGTTTTTACCGAGCCGAGCAGAAGGAAGCTCAGTCGGATCCAGAGCAAGCCCTCGAACGAGTAGGAGCACCAGGATTAGGAAGGCACCTAGCGGGAGAAACCGTTTAAGTAGCAAGTGCCTCGTCTCCCCTAACCGTTCGCCCGGCAGATACTCTCCGGTATCGTCGATCGAGCGCGGTCGTCAAACCGCCTAAACCTATCATCAATGCGCCAAACCAAATCCAACGAATCAGCGGCTTGTGCTGAACCCGCACGGACCAAGCACCGTCTCCGAGAGGTTCACCAAGCGCAATATAGAGGTCCCGCATTGCGCCAGCGTCTATTGCCGCCTCAGTCATGATTTGACCGCTTGCAACATAGCGCCGTTTCTCAGGCATGAGCTTTGGTAATGATTCACCGTTGTAAGTAACGTCAAAAACGCCTCGATCTGCGGCGTAGTTTGGCCCTTCAACAACCACAAGCTCGGTAAGCTCGAAGGTATAACCATTCAACTCAACCGTGTCCCCGGCTTCCATCCGCAAGTCCCGCTCAGCGCTGAACTGGGTAACAAATACGGCACCGACAATCGTTAATGCAAAACCCGCGTGAGCCGCGAGCATGCCCAAGTAAGAAGGTGTAAGCCTCGCCATCACGGCTGTCGCAGAGTTGACGCCACGCATGCGCTGCTGGAGATCACGCACAAGACCAATGACCAGCCAACCGGCCAGCAACACGGCGAGCGAAGCCCAAACGTTCACCTCACCAACACCCAAAGAGGGTGCGACGATAGCAACAGCGAGGCAAACTGCACCCGGCAGCATTAATTCGCTAAGCCACCGCTTCGATGAGTCTGACTTCCAGCGCGATATCGGGCCAAGCGCCATAAAGGGTGCAAGTAACGCCATGGCAGGCACGAACACGGCATTAAAATACGGAGGACCTACGGAGTATTTGCCCTGCCCTAGCGCATCCATTAGAAGTGGGAACAATGTACCCAACAAAACGACAATTGCGGAGACCGCAAAGATCAGATTGTTCGCAAGCAGCAAGGACTCTCGAGACTCGAGTTGATAATTGATGGGACTGGCAACCGTGGGGGCGCGGAAGGCATAGAGGGTTAATGACCCGCCGACGACCAAGACTAAAAAGACCAATATAAACAAGCCACGCTCAGGATCGGCTGCGAAGGCATGCACCGAGGTTAAGACCCCGGATCGAACCAAAAATGTACCCAACAGCGACAGCGAGAAAGCTGATATCGCGAGCAGGACTGTCCAAGACCTGAATAACCCGCGCTTTTCAGTCACCGCTAGGCTGTGGATGAGAGCTGTGCCGACAAGCCACGGCATGAAGGAGGCATTCTCTACCGGGTCCCAAAACCACCAACCGCCCCAACCGAGCTCATAGTAGGCCCACCAGCTACCCAACATAATGCCAAGCGTTAAAAACGCCCACGCCACATTGGTCCATGGCCGCGACCACTTGGCCCAGGCCGCATCCAAACGACCGCCCATCAAGGCTGCCACCGCAAAGGCAAACGGAACGGCGAGGCCCACGTAGCCCATGTACAGAAGTGGAGGATGGATAATCAGGCCGGGATCCTGAAGGAGCGGATTTAGATCATTGCCCTCTGCCGCTACGCCGGGCAACAACCGCTCGAACGGGTTCGAGGTAAAGAGTGAGAAGGCAATAAACCCCACTGCAATGAGACCGAGAACACTCAAAACTCTTGCAAGGACAACCAACGGCAGGCCTCGACTCGCAACGGCAACAGCTAATGCCCAAGCACCGAGAATCCACACCCACAGCAACAAAGAGCCCTCGTGGTTACCCCATACCGCTGAAAACTTATAAATCTGAGGCAACAGCGAGTTGGAATTACTCGCAACAACCTTGACCGAGAAATCATCTTGTAAGAAGACGACGGTCAAGCAGGCGAACGCAATACTGAGAAAGACAAAGAGGCCCGCCGCTAAACTTGGGGCTAAATTCATAGCCCAGCGCTGACCGCGCCATGCACCGGCCATAGGGACTACACCCAGCAGAGTTGCAAGGCACAAGGCAATGATGAGGGCAATTTGCCCTGCCTCCGGTATCACTCCGACGCTCCCCCGGCATTGGCCTTTTCTAAGGCTTCCGCCACCTCAGGCGGCATATAGTTCTCGTCGTGCTTGGCAAGAACTTCACTCGCGGTAACAACACCGTTGGCACCAAGGACACCTGTTGCGACAACGCCCTCTCCCTCTGCGAAAAGGTCGGGCAAGATGCCATCGTAGGTCACGGTAACTGAATGAACGAAATCAGTGACCTCAAAGCGGGTCTCCAGTCGATCCGAGGCCCGCTCAACACTACCCTCAACAACCATGCCACCCACTCGAAGTTTGCGATCGATTGGTGCTTCGCCCGAGGCAACCTCGGAAGGCGAGTAAAATAGATTAATGTTGCCGCTGAGTGCGTATGCAATGAGTCCGATCGTGGCGCTCGATAGCACCACGATAGCCAGTGCAACCATTAACCGCTGCTTACGTTTGGGGTGCATCGACCACCTCATGGGCCTGCGGGCCATTTTCTGAACTCACTGATTGCGCGGATTGTCGCGCAGATGCTCGCCTTATCTCGCCTTGCAACTGCCGAGTAGCCACAATTGGCCTTAGCAGGATGACCATTACAACGACAAGCGTTATCGCGTAGGCACCCCAGACGTAGGGGCCGTGACCACCCATGGCTATCGCATCAGAGAAAGAATCGAATTGCATGTTAGTGCGCCAGCCTCTTTACCAACCAGGATGATCTTGCGTGCTCTTCAGTCAGCATTTGCCGCAAATTGAGCATCATCAACAGCGCAAAAAGCGCGTAAAACGTCACGATCATACCGAGCAATGGATACAGCATTGAGGCGTCTATTGCTGACTCCCCGGTGAACTTAATCGAAGCAGGTTGATGCAGCGAGTACCACCAATCGACAGACTTATAGATGATTGGAATATTTACGGTGCCAACGAGACTCAAAATTGCGCAGGCGCGTGCGGCAACGGCCTTGTTTTCGTAGGCCTGAAAAAGTGCGATGACACCGACATAAAGGAAAAAGAGGATCAACATCGAGGTCACACGCGCATCCCACACCCACCAGGCACCCCAGGTGGGCTTGCCCCAGATGGCGCCGGTTATCAAGGCAACGGCCGTGAAAGCAGCGCCTATCGGAGCCGCTGCTCGCATTGCTGTATCCGCAAGTTTAATACGCCACACCAGACTTACGAGCCCGGCGAAAGCCATCACATAATAGCCAGCAAGTGACACAACCGCCGTCGGCACATGGATGTAGATAATTCGGTAAGAATCACCCTGCTTATAGTCCGTCGGCGCGTATAACAGCCCCCAGATACTGCCAACCACGAGGGCGAGCAGAGTAAGCGGTAGCAACCAAGGAATAACACGATCACAAAATCGATATACCCAGGGCGGAGAGCCAAATTGATGAATAATGCGCCACATAATCGAAGTATATAGGGTAAATCCAGTAAAAGGAGCGTCAGAGCTCCAAAGACACTCTCAGTCCTGCCGCAATCGCCAAAGGGGCTAACACAAGACCGCCTGTGACACCTGCTCCCAACAGAGCGAGCGCCACCATGGGATCGCCCTGGCTGGTCGCCTCCTCGAGCGCACGCGTACCTGCAATCAAAATGGGGACATACAGGGGCAGAATCAAGAGCGCGAGCAGAATACCGCCTCGTTGAATACCGACAGTCAGCGCAGCACCAACCCCCCCCAGCAACAACATTATAAGCGTACCCATGAGTAGGCTAGCGATTAGCGTAGGCGCTGCCGCCAATGGAAAACCGAGCATGAGACCGAATAACGGTGAAACAAGGCTCAAGATGACACCACTTGCTAACCACGAGGCCAGGAGCTGCGGCACGACGGCAACCGACAGCGGTAGAGGCGCCATCGCAAGCTGCTCCAAACTGCCATCCTCGAAATCATCCATAAAGAGGCGCATGCAGATCATTAAATTTGCGAGTAATGCGACAACCCAAAGGATACCGGGCGCTAAGACCGCCAGCTGTTCGGGATCGGGACCCAATCCTAGCGGAAAGAGAATAACGACGAGCAAGAAAAACAAGAGCGGGTTAACAATCTCCCCTGGGGAGGCAATGAGTAACCCGAAGTGCCTACGGGTCTGAACCCACAGAAACTTGGTGACGTCGAGCTCGCCAAAGTGACTCGGCACTTTACCCGCCTTGTTGCTAGCCTCACTCACCACTGAATTGCTCCACGTCGATGACGTTCAACTTGTCACCTAGATTTGCGGGCTGGTGACTTGTGAATACAACGGCACCACCGGCTTGAGCATGCTCGATGAAGCGCTCCTCCAAAACCTTGATGCCGTGAGTATCTAGGGCTGTGAATGGCTCATCGAGCAGCCAGAGTCGCCCGCTGGGCAGAAACAAACGCGCCAATGCCACCCGGCGCTTCTGACCCGCCGACAGCCTGCCGGCTTTCGCCTCCTCGTAGCCCCGTAATTGAACTCGAGCGAGAGCGTCATCCACCTCAGCGCTGGTCGGCATCCCCATACCCGAAGGATGGGATAGCAGGTTGTCCCGCGCGGACAAGGCGGATTTCAATGCTGTTGCGTGGCCTGAATAAAGGACGTCGTCGCAACGATCAATCGAGCCAAAGACTTCAACGCGCGCCAGGCCCGCCATCGCCCGCAATAGCGATGTTTTTCCTACACCGTTACCGCCACGCAGCTGCCAGATTTCACCGGACTTTACAACGAAGTCCACGCCGCGCAATAACTGGCGGAGCCCCTTATTTATGCTGACATCACTGACCGACAGTAATGTCTCGCTCACAGTGACACCGTTTTTATGAGCGGGAGTGAAACGTTATCGTCACTCTCGCGTTGCAGTGAAAGCGTCTCAAAATCAAACAGCTCCCTGTCCGCTAACTGCGAAGGCGACACATTATTGAGTGATTTAAAAATCGTTTCGGTACGACCCGGGAACTCTTTCTCCCACTCACGGAGCATCTTCTTGATTTCAACTCGCTGGAGGTTTTCCTGAGAGCCACAGAGATTGCAGGGAATGATGGGGAAGTCTTGCTGCGCTGCGTAGCGCTCGATATCGCTTTCTTTGCAGTATGCAAGCGGCCGAATAACGATGTTTTGTTTGTCGTCGCTCAGTAGCTTTGGTGGCATAGCCTTCAGCTTCCCACCAAAGAACATGTTGAGAAAGAGCGTCTCCACAATGTCGTCGCGATGGTGTCCCAGCGCAATTTTGTGAGCACCAATCTGCTCTGCAAACCCGTACAGCGTGCCGCGGCGCAATCGGCTGCAGAGCCCGCAAGTGGTTTTCCCCTCAGGGATAACGGAGCGCACCACACTGTATGTATCTCGCTCCAAAATGTAGTAAGGCACGCCCATTGCCTCTAGATACTCGGGCAGAACATGCTCGGGGAAACCCGGCTGCTTTTGATCGAGATTGACAGCAATAATTTCAAAATCGATGGGGGCGCTGCGCTGTAGGTGGAGGAGAATATCCAGCATGGTGTAAGAGTCTTTACCACCAGACAGACAAACCATCACACGATCACCTGCCTCGATCATGTTGTAGTCGGCAATAGCCTGCCCCGTCAGCCGTCGAAGCCGTTTTCGCAGTTTATTCTGGTTGTAAGAGGCCTTGCGCGGATCACCGGAAGGCGATTGGCTTGAGGCTGGCGCCGCCCCATTGGGCAAGTGCTCTTGAACCGGGTTACTAGGCTGAGGCATGCGGAAATCGTCACTTAAAAACGCGGATCATAATTGTCCCCGTCGCACATCGCAAAATTAGCGACCTGAATACAGGTAATTGGACGATAAAACGCACTTGCAGTTTACCGCCGAGACCACGAGAATTCGCGTCGCAACTTTGTCCATATCCGCCTTTTTGACAAACAGCGGTCTGGGGCCGTCTATCCAAGGAGATCTACATGAAGACACCTGTAACAGTTACTGTAACCGGCGCGGCCGGACAAATTGGTTATGCACTGCTTTTCCGCATTGCTTCAGGTGCCATGTTGGGCAACGACCAACCCGTAAAGCTCAACCTACTCGATATTACGCCCGCACTGGATGCACTCGAAGGCGTAAAGATGGAGCTGGATGATTGCGCGTTCCCACTGCTCGCAGGTATCACTTGCAGCGATGATCCGAATATCGCCTTTGCCGATGCTGATTACGCCCTGCTCGTTGGTGCGCGACCCCGTGGACCTGGCATGGAGCGTAAGGACCTGCTTGAAGCGAACGCAGCCATCTTCTCTGCTCAAGGTAAAGCAATGAACGCTGTCGCAAGCAGAGGCATCAAAGTGCTTGTTGTGGGTAACCCAGCAAATACAAACGCTTTGATTGCCATGCACAACGCACCGGATATTTCCGGCAGCCAGTTCACAGCAATGACTCGCCTTGATCACAACCGTGCTATCACGCAGATCGCGCAGAAAACGGGTGTTGCGAATACGGACGTCACCAATATGACGATCTGGGGCAACCACTCGGCGACACAGTACCCTGACCTATTCAACGCGCGAATCAAGGGGCAGTCAGCCATCGAATTGGTTGATCAGGCCTGGTACGAAAATGACTTCATTCCAACGGTGCAGCAGCGTGGTGCGGCCATCATCAAAGCGCGTGGTGCGTCCTCTGCTGCCTCAGCAGCGAACGCTGCTATCGACCACATGCGTACATGGGCCCTGGGAACAGCTGACAACGATTGGACCTCAATGGGTATCTTGTCCACCGGTGCGTACGGTGTCCCCGAGGGCTTGATTTACTCATTCCCATGCACTTGTGCCGGCGGTCAATACACTGTTGTCGAAGGTGCTGAGGTAAACGAATTCAGTCGCGCAAAAATGGACGCAACGGCTCAGGAGCTCAGTGAAGAGCGTGATGCGGTAAGACACCTACTGGGCTGAGCCTGAACACATCAGCACGAAGGCGCGTGGTTATCGCGCCTTCGCTGCTTGTCTAAGCCGCAGAAAAGAGTCATTTAGCAATAGTGGTTGCAGCCCGCTCGAGGCTGGTGGGCT
>CBFIHK010000082.1:0-7273 GCA_965662305.1 Luminiphilus sp. | reverse complement strand
AACTGAAAGGCACCGGCGCACAGGCCCGACCCAGTTCCTCGGCGATGACCACGAGCTCCAAGCTCGACATACCGAGGCCACCGTATTCCTCAGGAATCGTAGTTGCGGTCCAGCCCATTTCTGCAATGCCTTTGTAAAGGTCGGCGTCGTGAGTCTCGCGGTTGTTCAACACGCGGCGAACCAGTGTTGTAGGGCAATGTTGGGACAGGTAATTGCGCGCCTGATCCCGCAGCATTTGCTGTTCTTCAGAAAACTCGAAGTTCATGCGTTGGTCTCTATTGTTGTTAGTTGTGGCCTAAGAGTAGCGAGCGGCAGTACGACTGCCAATACATTGATGTGATTTTGGTAGGACAGAGGTGTTAGAAAACGGATATAGCAGATCAGCGAGGAAAGTGACGCAGCCTCGGTAACCCAACGTCAAGAAACCCAGTGATCCGTGATCAAATGGGGATTTAGCACCAGATTAAGCCACAAAACAGACGGCTCATGGTTTTTTGTTCCCCATTCCAAAACTCGTTACCGAGTCTCACTGCCCGAGCGCCCGGCGCGCTATCGCAACAAACCGATCTTCCTTCGCCGTTTCGGTGCGAGCGCGGTCGACGATCTCAGACAAGCGTTTCACCGACGCATCATTATCCCCGACGCGGGTATACGCATCTGCGATCATCAGGGCCATTTGGTTGGTGGTCTCCTCCTCGAGTAATCGAAACCACCAAACATCCGCGTGCTTATCCAAGGCAATCAGGGCCTCGTATTGCTGGGTCTGGTAGTAGTGCGTTATCAAGAGCTTCAATGCATTAAAGGTGACAAACTCAAAAGGCAGCCCTTCCTTTTCATGAAAAACAAACTGCTCGATGTACTCATAGCCGGCGTCTTTATTCCCCATCATAATTTCAGCGAAACCCGCAAAGTACAGCATTCGATAATTAGGGCCCTTTCGACTTAGGGCATATTTTTTGAGCTTTTTCCAATCCTGCTTTTCTATCCGTTGATTAATCCGGCGGGTATCGTTTTCTTGAATGAAGCTCCACCTAACCGGCTCGTTAGTGAAATCCATTCGCTTACCGGGGCCTCGTAAATCATAGACAAACTTATTTTTGACCCCCGGCACATCGACGGCCACACCGTCGATAACCCTCGGCTGATAGCGAAATGACAGCGCAGCCTCAACGCTGATACCTTCAAATAATCCTATGGGTTGGCATTCCTCTGGAAAGGCATCTTGCACCGCGCCCGTGGTTGTCACTGTATATTCGACGATGCAGTAACCTTCAATCCCGTTGAACTGAGACACGTGAGGATAAACCGGCGGGTTTTTCTCAAGCGGCGCGTAATTCTGATTGAGCACTGCATCACCCGCTGCCACACCCTCCGCCGATGCAGAAATTGAGAGGGTCAAAAACCACACAAGCACCGTGGAATAAAAAATCTCCCTCATATTGGTATTCTCCCGCTGTCGTTTAAGGTTGACCGCTTCCTATGGGTCACCACTCTCTAGCGTTTAGCGCTGATCTCAAGCTCTACTTTATAACCTCCAAAATAGCGGCTTTCAAATTGTGCTCGTTTTCGTTAACAATGAGACCACATAAAAAATAAAAAAGGATTTTTATGAGCAATCACGTGTTCGCATACCGACGAATTACATCGATCTGTTTCCTGTTCACAGCCCTATTCACCCTTGCGGGCTGTGGCGGAGGTGGTGGTGGAAGCAATCCAACGCCCCCGCCGGTCGTGGTCGACCCGCCACCGCCTGCGCCAACAGCGCCCGATTTTTCTGAGGTCGATGCCTCCTTCCAAGCCTTCATAGATGAGCGAACCGATTTCGACGGGATTAGTTATGTGCTGGTAGACGCCGACGGTATCATCCACCAAGGAGTCTTTGGCGATCATACAGACGACACGGTGGTCCTCTTAGCATCCACCAGCAAAGTACCGGCGGTGATGACACTGATGGCACTGCAAGAGGACGCCAACGTTGACTTCTCAATGAGTGAGCCTGTCAGCACCTATCTTGCCTACGACGGACCCTATGCGGATCGGACGGTTGAGCAGATGGTGAGTAATACGTCCGGGATCCCGGGGCTTCGATCCCTCTTTCTTGGGGCACAACTGGGCTATGGTTCTCCAGACGGTCCACTACCCGCGGATTTCAATCACCTATGCCAATTTAGTGCAAACCCCGCTTTTACCTTCGAAGGCTGCGGCCAAACGTTAGTGGAGAATGAACTTCACGACTCGCAACCGGCCGGCAGCGTATACGACTACGGCGGCAGTCAATGGCAAATCGCGGGTGTCACGGCAAGTACTGTCGCAAACGCAACGTGGAACCAACTGGTAGATCAATACTTGGGAACACCGTGTGGCCTCGAAGTTTTCACATTTGGTAATCCGTGGGAATCACCCACCTCCTTTACCGGGTCAGTCGAGACGCTTGCAGGTGAGAGCAACCCTAATGTTGAAGGCGGCGCTATTTCCAACATGGCGGATTACGCCAAACTGCTTCAGGTGCATCTGAACGGAGGGTTTTGTGGGGACACACAAGTTCTCAGCGAAGACTCAATTGCCAGCATGCAAGTTGATCGTGGAGGCGTTGTTGAAAACAATGCAACGCCGTACGGCATGGGCTGGTGGATTCGAGAAGATCTCCCCGGCGTACTAACCGATCCCGGCGCATTCGGCGCCGTAAGTTTCATCGATGTTAACCGTGGCATTGGCGGCTATATGGCCATCGACGAGTATGGCGATGAAGCGGACTCCGGTGCCCCTCCCGGCTTTTTTATCGGACAAGCGATTCCCGCTATTCAAGCAGCTTGGGACGACGCGCAATAGACGGGACGCACCACTTGTGGGGGAGGCATTTAGCCTCCCTTTCATAAACGCATCTGGTCTTGCTCGTTCATTTCGTATTTGCCGCAGTCTTTCGCCCTACGCACCTGAGTATCGATGGACTGCCTTACTAGCAAAACTATCCCATAGCAAAGACAGCCCGCTAGCCTCAGCAATAACGTCTCATGACAAAGCATCGTCAACGTTGACAATAGTCAATCTTCCCTGCAATTGTCATCGCATTTGAAGTTACCTAAGAGGCCAAAATGCAATTAGAGACGGAGCGTCTTGTTTTACGACCAACCTGTGCAGACGACTGGCCCTACGTTCGGGAGTTCCTCATGTGCGAGGACACCATGCGGCACTTGGGTGGTCACCAACAAGAGCCAGATGCTTGGCGGACGCTCGCGCAGTGGATAGGTGTTTGGTCCCTCACCAAGGCCGCTATGTTTGGTGTCATCGAAAAGTCGTCGGGCGAGTGGATTGGTCGCATCGGACCCTGGCACCCACTCCACTGGCCAACGCTTGAGGTCGGCTGGGGCCTGAGAAAATCCTATTGGGGACAGGGCTATGCCTTTGAGGCCGCCAGCGCCTGTATCGATTTTGCCTTCGATGAACTGGGTTGGAACGAGGTTACCCACCTCATCGAAGACGCCAACACGCCCTCACAAGACCTCGCCAAGCGCCTTGGGTCTACGCCGCAAGAGTACGTTCATTTACCCGGGCAGTTGAGTAACGTGCGAGTCCGCGTATGGCGCCAGACCAAGGAAAACTGGCAAAAAACATCTGGTGAGCATCTGGATCTATCTACTTAATCGGGGCGAGCCCACAAACTAAAAGACCGTTTCAAGAGTCTTGAATTGGCTCCAAAGGCGGTATGCCCAGCGCTGCTCGAAAACTGTTGTGATAATGATGCAACGCGGGCTCGTTTCGGCCAAACAAAACATGCGGTAACAACCCGCTATTGGCCGCCGCTTGTTGCTGCTCACCCATGACATAGTCTTGGTCGGCGATAGTGCTCGAAAACACCTCTGTGATCGCCTCGAGGGTAAAGGCTACCTCACCTGCGCCTGAAGCCTCAGTATCCATCTCATCGTATACATTGCTCGCGTCAACAACCTGAATGGCACTGCTGTCTTTCACAGATTCAGCGAGCTCAATCATTTCAGGCGTGAAATAAAAGCTAATGCGCGTTAGCGACTTACCCGGATCAGTGGGGTGTGGATACATCTTAATTAGCGAGATATTGCTTCCGCCAATATTCATTTGAATATTCGGGAATAAAAAATACAGCAGGTTCGCAGAGTCATCCAAACGCCATTCAGCCTCCGGCATCTCACGCAACATCTCTATGCCTTTATTGGCAAAGACAAACCTGTGATTCCTACCAAAGACCTCGTAACTCAGATTATCACCATGAAACAGCTGACCTAGGGTGTCCTTGTGTAGCTTCTGGAAGTGATAGGTTTCACCGAAGGTATCGTTGGCGAGCTTCCAATTGAGATTCATCTCGATAACTGTCTCACCACTGTACACCCAGCGCGCGAAGTCATAGGTGATGACTTCCTGGTCCAATGGACCGAGAAGTGAGGGAATATCGAGCTGACCGTCGGGTTTGGGATGCACCCACAGCATGCCTCGATGCTCCACTGCAGGTAGTTGAATAAGACCGTCACATGCGTCGTTAAGCGGGCCAAAATGATCCTGTTGAGGGATGCCGAGTAGCTCGCCCGAGGTTGAATATGTCCACGCGTGAAATGGGCAAATAAAGCGATTGCTTTTGCCCCTACTCTCCTTTGTCAGTCGCGCGCCGCGGTGTCGACAAGCATTCAGAAATGCCTTGAAGTTACCCTCCTTGTCACGAGTGGCAAGCACGGGCAAACCAAAATCGTCGATCGTGAACCAGGCGTTGGACTCGGGCAGATCGCCAGACAACCCGATAAGCTGCGGATGATTTTTGAAGAATAACTCACGCTCTTTTGCAGCGATCTCGGGGCAAACATAGACGTCGGTGTTCATTTTGTACTGCACGCCGGCGTCCACATTTTTGCCGGTCTCTACCTGCTCGAGTAACTCTTTAAGAATCCTGACTTGTAGGGCGTGTTCCACCGTAACTCCCCTCTTTTGACGTGACTTATATTTCTTGTTTTTGTTTAACTCGTTGCAGGAGGGAGTTATCTGCCTTCCAACCTCGCCACCAAAATTAATTTGGCTACACGCTGATGCGGCCGTGCTCAACTGAAAGAAGCATCCAGCACTTTGTATACTGCGCCAGTTGTATTGGCGCGACCATTAACTCCGTATCAACCCGCTAGCTAGACTGAGGCACCCAAGTAGCATGAAAACCCGCGGGGACTCGGCCCGGGAGTCTGACCTTGCAAATTGGCCCCTGCTCAATGTCTTTTGCGTCATAAACACAGAACCACGAACTCCAGTCCTTGGTGTCATGCAAAAAGTTCACGACGTAACCCTCATCCTCCTCACTTTCCGCGGTTGCACCCACTTTGGGCGTATAGACCGCTTCACTTCCGAGAACACCCGAACCATAGTCATAGCGCCAGCTCTTGCCTGTCTCGTTGTCATACTTCACCAAACCGGTGAACCGAAGGGTGTAACCACCCTCTTCATGGGTAGGAATATATTGGTGATAGGCATATCGGCTCTTCTGACCACCATAGAGCGGGTTGGTCTTGTTGAACTCGGTATTTAGATCGTCAATATCACCTTCGCGGACTTCACCGGTGACGAGGTTAAAACGCCATCGGTAGTTGTTCGCCTCTAAACGCATGTAGGCGAGCATGTGCGACAGCTCGCCCTCGTCACCATAAGCCTTGGGCATTGGATTCACAGAGCGGCATCCGTCCATGATGACCCAGTCGCCCTCCTCCCAGCAGTTGGATACATGAAGAATGTAGCAGGGCTCACAGTCAAACCACCGGATGGTATTGCTTTCACCGAACCTAGGGATGAGACCAAATCGGGTGGGTATATCGCGATGAAATGTCAGCACACGCAGCTTGTGATTTTTTAGAACATCGAGGTCGTGGAAAAACGGCAAGTCGTGCAGGACGGTATAGTTCTGCGTGAAGCCGATGTCGTGGGGCAAGCGCGCACCCGGCAAATCTATCGGCACTTCGTGAACGACCTCTCCCTTGGCATTCGCAACACCGTAGGTCATGTAAGGCGGCGTATCGTTGTAATCGAAATACAAGAGCTCACCTGTGCGCCAATCCACTTTCGAGTGCGCAGACATCTTGGGCTTATTGCGACCGTCTAGATGAAAGGCCCTGCGGGTCTCCAACGTCATAGGATCGAGAGCAATCGGGTTGCCTGCGTTGTACCAAAGGCTTACGAGATCGCCATTCAAACAAAAGATATCGGTATTCGATGTGTCTTTGATGCCAAATTCCGAGACGGCATAATCAAACGGCCCCATTACTCCCGGAGAGACTGAATCCCCAGCCGCTCCCTCGTCGGTAAACGCAGGCGTCTCGATCCATCGGTTGACATATCGAGCACCATCATCGCCGACATGGAGTGCGTGAACCATGCCATCACCATCGAAGGGGTGATAGCGGTTCTTAGGTTCAAAAACGGGGTTTGCGCCGTTGCGGTAATAAGTGCCGCGCAGATCATTGGGTAACTCACCAATGACTTCTAGCTTGTCTTGATTGAGCTCGCGCGTCGTCGGCGCATAAACACCGTGAAGATAAGGGTTGTCGTGGTTATAGATCCACGCGGGTGCATCTTCGAACTGCGGCGTCGACCCCAAACATTTGTCGCTGATCGGAAACTCTGTGAGCGGCGCACGGGCAGCTTTTGGCGGTTGGTGTACGGTCATGACAAACGCCTCTCGTTACAAGGGAAATGAGCCAATGGAAATCTTTCTTGCGATGAGCTTAACCTGTCAGGGCAAGTTGGCAAGTCGTCAGGGACACATCTGATGCAAACCGAGACGTTGTAGAAACCTTTGCGACTCGCAAAGTCAGAGCATACGATCGTTCAAGGCTTGCGTTGGTCTGAAGTTATTATCAAAAACAGTCTCAAATAATGCTATTTGTGAAGCAGAGGCTTGGATAGGTGTTTTCAGAACATGCCAGCGAACACCTTCACTACACGGCGGTGTTGTGAGCGAGCCATCGTAACGCCAGGCACTCAGGTCCATAGGCAGGATTGAAGAAAGGTTGACCATTTGCCCAGCAACCAAGGCTGGCTCCCCCTCCTCTCGTGGCAAATTTGCAAACACTGGCTCGAGCTCCGGATTAAACATACCCTCTTCAATGAAAGCTCCCAGTACCGCCAGTTCACCTGTTTCGCTGCGATGCACAATGTGCATTTCCATACGCTCACTGCTGTCATCCAGCGTGTGCTCCGAAGCAGCATGGAAATGGAATTGCAATACTTCCCACTCGTCCATACCTACCACAAGGCTGCTTCCCTCCTCGTG
>CBFIHK010000081.1:0-7444 GCA_965662305.1 Luminiphilus sp. | reverse complement strand
TGACACCACGCTTTACACGAGGCATGTCTTATCTCCTAACTGGTTAACGATTACTTGGCGCGCAACATACGATCCACGAGTACCACGTCGGACTTGTGAATCATGGATGTGCCTCGAAGCTGACGCTTACGCTTCGTCGTCATTTTCGTCAGGATGTGGCTCTTGTAAGCGCTCTTGCGCTTGTAACCACTGGCCGTCTTCTTAAACCGCTTAGCGGCACCACTGTGAATTTTTGCTTTAGGCATCTTAGATACTCCTACTAGGGCTCTTACAGCGAACTATTAGAGCGTTTCATAAACCGAGGTATAGGGCATTCACGGGCCACTACCCTCGTTTCTTGGGCGCAATCACCATCGTCAACTGACGACCTTCCATTTTCGGAAACTGTTCAACTGCTCCCAACTCGCTTAGGTCACTCTCAACGCGTTTGAGAATTTCCATGCCGAGCTCTTGGTGTGCCATTTCACGACCGCGATAGCGAAGCGTTACTTTGGCTTTATCACCGTTTTCCAAGAATCGGGTCAAATTGCGAAGCTTGACCTGATAGTCGCCCTCATCGGTACCCGGGCGAAATTTCATTTCTTTTATCTGTGTGCGCTTTGCTTTCTTCTTCTGAGCGGCCTTTTGCTTCTTGGCTTCGAAGATGTGCTTACCGTAGTCCATGATTTTGCAAACCGGCGTTTCGCCGTCTGCCATCATGACTAGGTCCATCCCCGCTGCCTCGGCTTTACCCATCGCTTCTGCGTTAGACACGATACCCACCTGAGTACCATCGGCATCGATTAAGCGCAGCATTGGCGCTTCGATTTGCTCGTTCGTCAGAGCTTTTTTGCTCTTGCTATCGTTCTTGATACTGACTCTCTCCACACACGGGTTTCGGTGTAGCGACTCAAGTATTCAATAAATGACGCACTCACCACCCAAAATAGGGCGGCGAGTTTATAGTGAAGCGGCGGGGATAACAAGGCTGAAACCTTGATTTAGCGGGGTATTTCGCCCTTCTCCTTGGACTCGCACCTACAGAGGGTTCAAGGCAGCAAAATCGCCCGAAGCAGGAAAGCGACGACACTCATGAACAAGACGCTCGCAGCCCATATACCCACGAACCACAGGAGGCGGCTACGCCAACTCGGTTTTGTTTCAGTGGTAGCCATTTTCTGCTGTGACCTTGCCGCGAAAAATGTAATACGAATAGCCCGTGTAGAGCAAAATAACAGGCAACAAGAGCCCGGCTCCTACGAGCATAAACCCAAGACTTACGTCGGGTCCCGCTGCCTCATGGATCGTAACCGCATGAGGAACAATGTAAGGCGCGAGACCCACACCCAAACCGATAAACCCAAGGGTATTCAGCACGATCACCGCGGGGTACAGGAGATAGTCGCGTCGTCGGCGAATTGAGCTAAAAATAACGCCAGCAGTCCATAAGGTCAGCGCAGGGATAGGCGCCACGTACCAAAAGTTGGGAGTCGTAAACCAGCGATCCCATACGAGTGGCGACTGAAACGGCACCCAAATACTGACTAGACCCGCGAATCCTAGCGTCACTAGCGCCATCCGGAAGCTGTATCGATAAGCGATATCTCGTAAATCATCCGAGGTCTTCATAACCAACCAGGCAGCGCCCAGTAGCGAGTAACTCGCAAGCAAAGCGAAGCCGCACATCACGGTAAAGGGCGTAAGCCAATCCCACCATCCGCCGCCATAGGCACGGCCTTCAACTTCGATACCTTGCACGAAGGCACCCAAAACGATGCCCTGCATAAAGGTTGCAACAATCGATCCCCAGTGAAAACTGCGATCCCACCATTTGCGATGAGCAGGGTCACGCCAACGGTACTCAAACGATACACCGCGAAATACAAGCGCAAGCATCATCACAATAAAGGGCGCGTAGAGCGCGGGCATCACGATTGCATAGGCAAGTGGAAACGCCGCAAAGAGACCGCCTCCGCCGAGAATCAACCACGTTTCGTTACCGTCCCAAACAGGCGCAACGGTATTCATTGCCACATCGCGCTGGGTATCGTTTTCGAGATAGGGAAATAGGATGCCTATCCCGAGATCGAACCCGTCCAATACGACATATATAAAGACCGCCAGGCTGAGAATAGCCGCCCAGATCAGTGGTAAATCAATCGTCTCACCCATTTTGTGGTGCAACCTCGCCGACGTTCAGCATCGAAGCTACCGGCGTAGTGCCGGCCGCTCTTGTGGGTTGTCCCATGGGTAGTTCGTCTTTGTTGGGTGATGTCGCGAGAATTCTCAAGATATACATCACACCCGCACCGAACAGTAGGAAGTAAACGACGATGAAGGCCAGCAGCGAACCCGCAACAGCCGGTGCCTCGATCGGAGATGCGGATTGCGCGGTCGTTAACACGCCGTAAACCGTATACGGCTGGCGACCCACCTCAGTCACAATCCAACCCGCCACGACGGCGATAAACCCTGAGGGGCCCATAACGGTCGCCCACTGTAGGAAAGGCCGACTGGTGTACAGCCGATCTTTGAATCGAAGCCACACTGACACGACACCGATCAGCGCCATAAGTGTGCCAATACCGATCATGACTCGGAAAGACCAAAACACGGTCGCAACCGGTGGTCGTTCTTCAGGCGGCACATCCTTAAGTCCAGGCGTCTCACCATCGAGCTCATGCGTCAAAATCAAAGCCGATGCATAAGGAATCTCGAGCTCGAAGCCGTTTGATTCAGTCTCTTCGTCGGGGAAGCCGATGATGATAAATGGCGCACCCTTTTGACGTTCCCAATGGCCTTCCATGGCAGCAACTTTCACAGGTTGATGCTCAAGTGTATTTAGACCGTGGAAGTCACCCGCCAGGATTTGAAGAGGCGCCACAAAGGTCGCCATCCACATAGCCATACTCAACATTTTCTTTGCATCTTTGGACTGGCTACCGCGCAACAGATGCCAGGCACCCGTCGCACCGACGACAAACGCGGTCGTGAGATAAGCCGCAAGCGTCATATGCACCAAGCGGTAAGGAAAGCTGGGGTTAAAGATAACCGCAAACCAGTCGACTGGGATGAACTGCCCTACCTCATTGAGCTCATACCCAGCAGGTGTATGCATCCAGCTGTTCACCGCAAGAATCCATGTGGCGGACAGCACGGTTCCGAAGGCAACCATGCCGGTTGCGGCAAAGTGCAAGCCCTTTCCGACACGATTCATGCCAAACAGCATAATTCCCAAAAAACCGGCTTCAAGGAAGAAGGCAGACATCACCTCGTAGGCCATCAGTGGACCGATCACGGGCCCTGCCAAATCAGAGAACACGCTCCAGTTGGTACCAAACTGGTAGGACATCACGAGTCCTGACACCACGCCCATGCCGAAAGCGATCGCGAATATTTTCAGCCAATATTTGAACAGTCTCAGATAGACATCTCTACCAGTCCACAACCAAAGCCCTTCCAAAACAAATAGATAGCTCGCTAATCCAATCGAAAAAGCGGGAAAGATAATGTGGAAGGCAACCGTAAACGCAAATTGAATGCGCGCCAGTAGCAAAGCATCGAACAATTCGAACATGGTCGTGTCACTGTTTTAAGGTGGCATAAACGCCACGTGATGGTGGGCTGCGGCTACGGACCCACACCCCCTGAGGGCCGCATTATAGTGGACTTTCGCGTCCCGCGAGGACACGCGCCCAATTTCCTGTATCCAGTACGCAAATACATTGACAGCCGATCATTCCTCGTAGCTATTTTCGTTGGCTGGTTATTTTCGGAGGGGCCTCGATTAATACAAGATGGTTTGCATCAGCGATTGAGTCCATTGTAAAGAAATAGGTTCAGAACTGTGGATCCACGAGACAGGCTGCTGTATGGGCGCAGATGCATTTCCGAGAAACGCAAGGTATGGTGAACCGAAAATAAAAATACTCTGGGGAACACGTCAAATGAAACAGCACATCACGCTCATTCGGATTTTAGTTGTCGCCTCAATCGCCGTTCTCGCTGCCGCCGCGACAGTGACACCGATGCCGGACGCACCCTCGAATTGGGGAAATACACTAACGGCGATTGGCTCGCTCGGCTATCTCGTAAGCTTGGTGTTGTTGCTGATAGGGAGTGAGAAAGCACGATGGACTTTTGTACCCAGCATTGCCCTCTCATTGGTTGGCATGCCCTTCGCTGCGTACCCCGTGGGTGAGCTCAATGCGCTATATGATCTGACGATGTATGGCTCGGGGCTATTGAACGGCGCTATCGCTGTGCTGGTTCACATTCCACGTTCATGACGTAATGAGGAGCGCCTGCTTTTGGAGTGCGCGTCAGATTAGCTGTCGTACCAAAACAGCAACATCACACCGAGCACAACAAAACCTCCGACTGGCGAGAGGAACAACGGCCATTCGTAGTACCAAAGCATCCCCGCTGTGACCGCGGTTGCGAAGAGGAAGGTAAGTACAACGACGAGAAAACTCTCAGCTACCCCTTTTAGGATATCGCTGAAGAACCCTACGACGCCTGAGAGAAGTCCGCTGGACCTATCACCTCGACCTGGCCCAGGTTCGTTTAACAAACATCACCCCACATTATCGCCGCGTAATTTCAACACGCCGATTGCGCTGTCGGCCTTCATCCGTCTGGTTGGTCGCAACTGGCTGGCGCTCTCCATAGGCTTCAACAACCAACCGGTCAGCTTCGACACCCTCACTCGCTATGAAGTCTGCTACGGCCTGTGCCCGATTTTTAGAAAGCAATTGGTTGTGCGCCTCGGTACCAAGCCAACATGTATGCCCCGCTATGGTCACGCTAACCTCGGGATACTCTCGGAGATAGTCCACCACAGGTGTCAAAGTCTCGTCAGACCCTGGCAATAGATCAGCGCGGTCCAACTCAAATTGAAGCGTTCGTGAATCGAGCATAAAAAGAACAGGAGCTTCAATCTCTGGCACCTGAGAGATCACCACGGGCTCGATGACTTCTGGCGGCTGAGAGAGGTTCCCATCGACCTCCGCATCCAGAACATCCGGGGCTTCGGTTACCTCTGGTTCTTCACAAAGTACAAGTGCCGCCGCTGCACCCACAGCGCCCGCAGTAATTACCGTTGCCGCTTTGCCACCTGGAATACCGCCACCGGAACCGGAATCATTAAACCCCTGCAAACAGCGAATATATTGCTCATCCGTAGTGAACGTACAGGCATTGAGCATCAACACGGCGACTAAAGGTAAAAGGAATTTTTTCATTGCGTTAACTCACCAGCGCGCTGGTCTCCCCGAATCATTATTTCGTGTTATCCCTAAGCGCTGACAAACGCGATTTGCTTCAGTTCCGCGATCTGATCGCGCACGGCAGCGGCCTCTTCGAACTCAAGATTTTTAGCGTGTTCCGACATCTTATTTTCTAGCTCCCCCAATTTACGCGACAAAGCGGCTGGCGTCATGTTCATTATGTCCTGAGCAAAGCTCGCTCGGTCATTTGTGACCTTTGTGTCACGTGCGCCGCGCGCTTTCGTGGGCATTCGTCGCGCACCCTCAAGAATATCGCGAACCGACTTCTCAATACCTTTGGGCACTACACCGTTTTCTTCGTTGAAAGCCAGCTGCTTGTCACGCCGCCTCTGAGTCTCGTTGATCGCCCGCTCCATCGACCCCGTCATGTTGTCCGCGTACAGGATCGCACGTCCGTTGAGGTTTCTCGCAGCGCGACCGATGGTCTGAATCAACGACCGATCGCTTCGCAAAAAGCCTTCTTTGTCAGCATCGAGGATCGCCACCAAGGAGACTTCCGGCATATCCAACCCCTCTCGCAGTAGGTTAATACCGACAAGAACATCAAAGTGACCCAGGCGAAAATCACGAATAATCTCGATGCGCTCAACGGTATCAATATCGGAGTGGAGATAACGGACACGCACATCGTGCTCGTTGAGATACTCGGTTAAATCCTCCGACATACGTTTTGTCAGTGTGGTGACAAGGACGCGATCGCCCTTAGCAGTTGTCTCCCTGATTTCAGCAAGTAGATCGTCGACCTGTGTGCGCGCGGGTCTAATTTCAACGATAGGGTCGACGAGGCCTGTAGGACGCACCACCTGTTCTACGGTTGCGCCAGCGTGTTCATTTTCATAATTGCCGGGCGTCGCAGAAACAAAGATGGCCTGCGGAGACATCGCCTCCCATTCCTCAAATTTCATGGGGCGATTATCGAGCGCCGAGGGCAGTCGGAACCCATATTCCACGAGCGTCTCTTTACGTGACCGGTCGCCGCGATACATGGCGCCAATTTGCGGTACCGTGACATGGGACTCGTCAATAATCATGAGTGCATTGTCCGGCAGATATTCAAAGAGCGTCGGCGGTGGCTCGCCCGGGGCGCGGCCCGATAAGTAGCGCGAATAGTTCTCAATGCCCTGGCAATAACCCAATTCACGGATCATTTCGATGTCATAGCGAGTGCGCTGGGCTATGCGCTGGGCTTCGAGGTGCTTCTCTGCGTCTTTGAATTGTTTTACCCGTATCTCGAGTTCTTCCTCTATCAGGTCCACCGCACCTAACATCGTATCTCTCGAGGCCACGTAGTGTGTCTTGGGGAAGATTGTGACTCTGGGCAACTTCTCCTCTACGGCGCCTGTAAGAGGATCGAAGCTGCAGATATTTTCGATCTCTTCATCAAAAAGCTCTATGCGAATGGCCAGCTCATCGGAATCAGCCGGGAATATATCGATCACGTCGCCGCGCACACGATAGGTTCCACGCTTGAAGTCCAAATCATTACGGGTGTACTGCAACTCGGCGAGCTGTCGAAGAATCCCTCGCTGATTGATTATCTCGCCCCGAGAGAGGTGCATGATCATCTTGAAATAGGATTGCGGATCGCCCAGACCGTAAATCGATGACACCGTTGACACAACCAGACAATCGGGTCGCTCTAACAAGGCCTTCGTGGCAGATAGCCGCATCTGCTCGATGTGATCGTTTACCTGAGCATCTTTCTCGATAAACGTATCCGACGAGGGCACATAGGCCTCGGGCTGGTAGTAGTCGTAGTAGGAAACAAAGTACTCGACCGCGTTTTTGGGAAAGAACTCTTTGAATTCCCCATAGAGCTGAGCTGCGAGCGTCTTGTTGTGGGCCATGACAATCGTTGGCCGCTGAAGCTTTTGAATCACATTGGCCATGGTGAAGGTTTTACCACTACCGGTAACACCCAAGAGTGTCTGCGACGCGAGCCCCGCACCGATTCCGTTCACCAAGTGTTCTATCGCGCCAGGCTGATCACCTGCGGGCTGGTATGAAGATTGAAGATTAAATTGTTTGGCCACGACCTAAATTCACTCGCTTTTGTCAGCCAAATAGCTTACCGGAATTGTCTTTATGATTTGTATGCTCTGTTCTTCTTGACGCAAGAAAATCTGGACGTGTATAGTCCGCGTCCTCGAAAGAGACTATTCCGGCTTAGCTCAGTT
>CBFIHK010000080.1:0-8299 GCA_965662305.1 Luminiphilus sp. | reverse complement strand
TGCCTTGTTCGACCAGAGTTCATTCACAAAATTTCTTGTTAAGGGCGCTGATGCTGAGCGCGTTCTGAACTATATCTCTGCTAATGATGTCGCCGTCTCGCCCGGAAGAATCGTCTACACCCAATGGCTCAATGAACGAGGGGGTATAGAGGCTGACCTGACAGTCACGCGTTTAACCGAGCATGCCTTCCTAGTCGTTTCTACCCCAGCGACACAAACACGTGATTTAAGTTGGCTCGAACGTCACATACCGGAAGAGGCACATATCAGTGTGACGGATATGACCTCCGCATTTGCAGTGATCGGTCTCATGGGACCCGAGTCTCGGGCACTTCTCGAGTCGGTCACTCGTGAGGATTTTTCTAATAATGCCTTTCCTTTCGGTGCCTCTCGCGAGGTGGAGATTGGCTACTCGAAGGTAAGAGCTGCACGGGTTACCTATGTTGGAGAGTTGGGTTGGGAACTCTACGTTTCGACTGAGTTTGCACTTGCGGTATACGACCGCCTAATCGAAGCCCGTCCCGATATCACACATGCGGGTTTTCACGCCATGAATTCGCTGCGACTTGAAAAAGGCTATCGTCACTGGGGGCAAGATATTACCGACGAGGAAACGCCGCTGGAGGCCGGGCTGGGTTTTGCTATTGCATGGGATAAGGTGGGTGGCTTTATTGGCCGTGAGGCGCTGCTACGACAGAGAAATATCGGGCTGAGTAAGCGTTTAGTTCAGTTCTCGCTCCTTGATAGCCACGCCATGCTCTATCACAACGAACCTATCTGGCGAGATGGCGAGCAAGTTGGTTATCTGACTTCTGGCATGTTTGGGCACACACTCGAAACCGCGGTAGGTATGGGATACGTGAATCAGCCCACGGGAGCGACGCCCGAGTATGTGTTGGAAGGTACCTACGAAATCGAGGTGGCAGGTGTCAGATATCCAGTGAGAGCTTCGTTAGCCCCTCTTTACGACCCAAAAAGTCTGCGTGTTAAAAGTTAGTGTCTTTGGTGAGCTCGCTTTGCTGCGCCAGAAGCAGGCAACATCTTCCCGTGCATGAATGATAAAGATGGTTGGCCGTTTCTTTTCCCTCTAGAGTGTTGTAAAGCTTTAATCACGGTAGATCTGGGCAGTTAATGCAAGCGGTCTCTGTATAGATTCAGCGCTTGAAGCGTTCGAGCCACTCAAGTGACGCCCCAGCCAGTGTGCCGGCAGCGATCAACAGAGGGTCGCCAGACAAGGCAAATCCGATAGCACCTAATGCAACACCCATACCTGTCACTGAACGAACTCCAACCAAAAAACCCATACGAACAATGAGACGCCGATTAGCACCTCGAAACGCATTAGATTGAGTAGCACTTTTGCGGCTTTATGCATGAACGATATCCTGACACAAAAGATGGTTGGTTTTGGTTGATGTTTTTCAACTCGAAACGAGAGAGACAAGCTTAATGCTTGTCACTGACTACCGGCGCCGTACCAAACCCTCTCTAGCGACTGCAACTGAGCCTTAAGCCTTGCTTCGTTAGCATTGGGCAGCGAAAGAGCACGATTAACGGCCTGCCGTAACGTTTCTCCTGACCTAACTTCTACACCCTGGTCCTTGAGCGTGCGCTTCAAGGCACAATACACCCGAAATTTTGGTTTTCGCCACCTCGTAAAGTGCCGTGAGGCCAGAAAAAGGGCGATTGGTAGTAGCGTCATAGCAACACCCATTGCGAGGAGCAGTAGAATGCCTGTGGTAGTGATGTGTCCGAGAATTCGCACCAGTAATTGACTCTGTTGGGTTTGTTTATAGCTCATTACGCTCGCTTGCCACTTGTAGTCGATGGCGTCGAGTTCGAGTCGCATCCGATTCACCCATTCCCAGTTACGCAAATGTAAGAGGCTCAATGGTGAGCCGCTTAGAAACCCCGCGGTCCCCTGGAGGCTATCCAAGGACCCGCGTTCGATTCGATCCGGCGCAACAGTTGCAGTTGGGTCGACGCGAATCCACCCGCGGTCCTCAACCCAGATCTCCGCCCATGCGTGCGCGTCGAGCTCCCTAACGGTGACAGTGCCGTTGAGCGGATTTATTTCTCCACCCATATAACCGCCAACGATGCGAGCTGGTATGCCCATTAGCCGCATCAGTGCGACAAAGCTGTAGGCAAAGTGTTCACAAAAACCTGATTGTGTGTCGAATAAAAAGCGATCGACAAAGTCGTTTTCAGTGATGATTTGGGGCTGCAAAGTATAGGTGAAGGGCTGGGATCGGAACCATTCGAGTGAGCGCAGGACAGAGGCCTCAGGATTGCCTCTAACTGTTAACTTTTGTGCCAAAGCCGCGGCTTTTGGATTCAGGTCGCGCGGGAACTCGGTCTCCTGGAGTAGCATCGCTTCAAGTTCCGGGTAGGTCAGAAATTTGCTAGGAGAGGGTCCCTGACTCAGCAATCGATAACGGGTCTCAAGGTCCGAGGTAATAGGCCAAGGCGTCTGAAAGGTATTGTCTGGAAGCACTGCGACAAAGTCGTTGAGGGGTATCGAGGGCTCAAGGTGATACAACCACGATCGTTGGCTGGCGGCCTGAAAAACCGTGTACTCGTTGTTGGCTAAAGCTTCACTTGGGGCCGTTTCGTAGAGCCCACGAGCAAAGCGGCCCGATCTCGGTCGTTTTAGGTAACTATGTTGCTGCCAAACGCCATTTTGAAATCTACCAAGCGTAATTCCGCGCCAATAGAGTTGCGTAAATGGGGGCAGGCCGCCTGAAAATTCGGCGCGGAAGGCAACGCTCGCATCTTGCCCCAAGTTAGCTACGTCGCCAGGTCTAAGTGTGTCGGACATTCCCATTTTCACGCTCTCACCAAGAACGGGGATGGCCCATAAAGGGGCAACTCTTGGGAAGATGAGAAACCATATGAGCGTCATCGGGATGGCAACAACAAGTAAGCTAGTGGGCAACGCAAGTCTGCGTATGAAAGAAACTTTATGCTCATCTGGCGTGTTAATTTCCACCAGGGTTAGGAGCGCCATGATTAGCGTAGCGAGCACAGTTACCGAGGTCCAAAGTGACTGATCGAAGAGAAATACACTGGCCGCTAAAGCGATGTAGGTGTAAACCAGAACATAAGCATCTCGTGGTTGCTCTACTTCGTATAGCTTTAACGATCCCCCTAGCATCAAGAGTGCTACTGCGGGTTCCAGAGTTACTTTGGAGGGGAACGCTAACCACCAAATGACAAAGCTAACCGTTACCAGCGTATTCATCCACGATCGGCTCAGTCTTGACGGAACGCCTGTCGAAAACCTTGGTAGTACCCGCAAGGCGGTAGTGACTAGCGTCAGGGCTGGAATGATCAAGCCCAGACTTGGCATTAGAGCCGGTAGCAGAAGCAGTTGCATGATGAGGATGGGCGTCAAACGGCGGTCATCCAAAAACGCCCTAGGTGATTGAGTCATCATAAAGCATCGACTGTCTGAGACTCATCGACAAATTTTGCGAGGGCCATGAGTGCTTCTTCTCGCTGCGCACGTGGTGCTTTGGCGAGCATTTCTACACCGGGCAATCGCAGGACAAAGGGTTGGTTTGTGTTGCATGCCGCGACCACCCGGTAACACATCCACGACAAGCGCGTTTCGGTATCCGTACTAGGGTAGTCTTCAAAATCGATGGTAGTCGATGATTCGACCACGGATTCGCCTCTTAGTTTGACGAGTACGTCATCGCCACGTGCGAGGGACGGCCAATGAATCTGTTTGAGTGAGTCGCTCTGCTGGTAGCCTCTAAAACTGTGAATATCGTCCCCAGCTGGATCGATACGGGACGCGGATTTTTCAGCGGTCTGCGTTCCGTTCTCAGCAATTTTTCGCGGCGGTACCTGAGGCTTCAGGGGTTTGGGGTACACCCACACGGGTTCAGCGAGATCTAGCCACGACCAGCAACGCACTAAACCCAGTGGAAATCGCGTATCCAATAATATTCGGCCAGGCTGGAAGCAACCCCTATGCTCAGGAGTCGCGCAAAGTGTCGCTTTGGTGGTTGTGGCGGGTTCGACGACATTGACAGTCGATACGTCGCCAGCCAAAGCGAGAGTTAAAGACGTACGTCTTCTAGACGTTACCTCCAATTCAATACCTATGGCGGCCGTTTCTCCCAAGAATACGGGGTCATTTTTCACCCCTCTCAAGGTCAAACTGTGCAAATTTGCGAAGGTTAGGTGAATGGCAACTACCAGAACGGTCCCGAGCAAAAATACCATCCCATAGATAAGGTTGTTCTGATAATTGATGGCGATTACGAGTAAGACGAGCAAGAGTGCGATGAAGGAGAGGCCGTGCCTCGAGGGAAAAATAAAGAGCCGTCTTTGGTTAAGCGTAACACCTCTATCGCGCGGGATTCTGCGCGTCATCCAGTTTTCCCATTGTGTGGCAAGGAAGGAATTGAGTACCACTAAATTCTCACTGGTAGATGGATACACGCTCTATGAGGTGCTGGAGCGATGCGTGAATGGGTTCCGCGCTTCCCATGGCGGATTGGCATTTGTGCGATAAAACGGGTAACGCAACCTCCTGGAGGTCATCTGGGATAACGTGATCTCGGCCTTGGATTAAAGCCCAAGCGCGAGCCACATTGAGCCACTGTAATCCCCCACGAGGCGAGAGCCCTAAACTTAAATTGGGATCCACTCGCGTTGCGGATATGAGGCGGTGCAGGTAATCGATCAGCTCGGCTGAGCAGTGTAAGGCGTCCACCTGTTGCTGCAGATCAATTAGGGCCGCAGGTTCGAGATTTTGAAGCAACGAAGTTGCGTTAAGCCCCGTGGTGAGCAGCTGCTTTTCGTATTCCGGATCGGGGTAGCCGAGTGAGAGGCTCATACTAAAACGATCCAGTTGCGATTCAGGCAGTGGATAGGTTCCGGTCTGATGTACGGGGTTCTGGGTTGCTATGACCGTGAATAGCGTGTCTAACGAGTAGGTATTGCCTTCAACACTCACTTTTCGCTCGGACATCGCCTCCAATAGTGCGCTCTGGGTGCGTGGTGTTGCACGATTGATCTCATCGGCAATCACGACTTGCGTAAATATGGGGCCTCGGTGAAAAACAAACGTATCCGAGTTGCGCTCGAAGACAGTCCCTCCTGTGATTTCAGAAGGCATTAGGTCTCCCGTGAACTGGATTCGATTGCTCTCTAGTCCAAATGCTCTTGCTAGCGCCTGAGCTAGTGTGGTTTTGCCAACGCCGGGCACGTCCTCAAATAGAAGATGGCCTCGTGCCAGAATACAGGCAAGAGCTAACCTCACCTCACGAGACTTCCCAAGTAGCTGCGCGTCCAACTGCTCAAGTACTTTAATTAGGGCGTTCGAATCAGTCATGGTGGGTTGAGAATATCCCGTAGGCCAAGAAATGGGGTAGTTCAATCATACCACATACACTACGCCTAATGTGATGGATACGGTTATCCATCAACGCTAGTTCCCTTGTGATTTCCTTGTAGGTGCATGAGATCAATTTAATCGAAATGAAGGGCGCTTTTTAAGTAGCGGGATTTGCTTGGACCTTGGTGAGAATGTTTTGAGTTAAAAGTCGGACTGAAAAACTTCTTTGAGAGCTGAGAGCTGAGAGCTGAGAGCTGAGAGCTGAGAGCTGAGAGCTGAGAGCTAAGAGGAGATGGCCCGAGTTTTGCAAAATACTCCCAGCCGAGCCCGAGGAGTGCTAACCTCAGAAGTAAGTAATGAATGGGAGCATACTCATGGTTCGGGGGCTTTACGCAACGCTTATTGCGGCACTGACACTCACGCTTACACTTCCTCTATCAGCTATCGCTGACGATGATGCGATGGACTTAAGCGGTCTCAAATGGCGAAACATCGGGCCCGCGTTTATGTCGGGTCGCATCTCAGACATTGACTGGGATCCGGAGGATTCGAGCGTCTGGTACGTAGCGGTTGGTTCGGGGGGTGTCTGGAAGACCGAAAATGCCGGTGTGTCGTGGACGCCTATCTTTGATGCGCAAAGTTCGTACTCGATCGGCAATGTGACGGTAGACCCCTCTAATCCCAATACTGTTTGGGTAGGCACAGGTGAGGATGTTGGTGGGCGCCACGTTGGGTTTGGCGACGGTATTTACCGATCCGACGATGGAGGTGCCACCTGGAACAACATGGGGCTCGAAGAGTCTCAGCATATATCGACCATTTTGGTGCACCCTGGAAATTCGAATGTGGTTTGGGCTGCGGTTCAGGGGCCGCTTTGGACTCCGGGTGGTGAGCGTGGTCTTTACAAGACGAGCGACGGGGGAAAGACATGGCGTAATGTCCTGAGCGCTGGTGAGTGGACGGGCGTTACTGATGTGGTCCTCGATCCGTCTGACCCAGACGTCATGTACGCTGCTACCTGGCAACACCATCGAACAGTCGCAGCTTATATGGGCGGCGGTCCAGAGAGCGGTGTTCACAAGTCGACTGACGGTGGAGAGACATGGCAGCGTCTGGAAACAGGTCTTCCTAAAGGCAATATGGGCAAGATTGGTCTCACTATCTCGCCGCAGGACCCCGATGTGGTGTATGCGGCCATCGAGCTTAATCGCAGAGAGGGTGGCGTTTGGCGTTCGGATGATCGTGGGGCCAGTTGGACTAAGGGTGCAGACGCCGTTGGCGGGGGCACTGGGCCGCATTACTACCAAGAGATTTTTGCGAGTCCGCACCATTTCGACTGGCTCTACCTTGTGGGTCCAACCGTTCAAAAGTCCACCGATGGTGGAAAAACCTTTTCCTACATGGAACACCCCAATCAGCACGGAGATATGCACGCGATTGTGTTTGACCCCGGCGATCCTGATTACATCATGATGGGTACCGACGGTGGCGTGTACGAGAGCTTCGACTTAGGTGCTACGTGGCGGTTCATGGAGAACCTCCCCATCACGCAGTACTACAAGCTGGCGCTCGATGACGCCGAGCCTTTCTACAACATCTACGGTGGTACCCAAGACAACAACACGCAAGGCGGGCCTTCACGAACCGACAACGTGAGTGGCATTCGCACTGCAGATTGGTTTGTCATACTGGGCGGCGATGGGCATCAGCCCGCAACCGAGCCGGGTAATCCAGATATCGTCTATGCGCAATCTCAGCAGGGTAACCTCACCCGAATTGATCGTCGCACGGGTGAAACGGTTTATATCCAGCCTCAGGCGGGCCCCGGGGAGCCTCCGGAGCGCTACAACTGGGATGCGCCCATTCTGGTCAGCCCACACAAGCCGTCTCGACTCTACTTTGCGTCTCAGCGTGTCTGGAAGTCAGAAGATCGTGGAGATAGCTGGACTGCTATTTCGAGTGATCTGACAAGGAACGAAGAGCGCTTCGGCATGCCCATCATGGGAGAGACTCAGAGCTGGGATTCGCCTTGGGATATGTACGCCATGTCGAATTACAACTCAATCACGTCTCTTGCCGAATCGCCCATTACGGCGGGTTTGCTTTATGCCGGTACTGACGATGGTCAGATTCATATCTCTCAGGACGACGGTGGCTCATGGCGTACCATGGATGTTGGTTCGATGCCTGGTGTGCCCGACACCGCGTTTGTTAATGATATCCGCGCTGACCTGTACGACGCGGATACGGTTTATGTGGCGCTTGATAACCACAAGTACGGTGACTTCTCGCCCTACTTACTGGTGAGCAAAAATCGTGGTCGCAGTTGGAAAATGATCACCGATGGCATCCCGGACAAGCACCTTGTTTGGAGGCTGGTACAAGACCATGAGCGCGCGTCACTCATGTTCGCCGCGACTGAGTTTGGCGTTTACGCAACACTCGATTCGGGCGACTCTTGGCACAAGCTCTCCGGTGGCATGCCGACCATCTCCGTCCGCGATATTCAGATTCAGCGCCGCGAAAACGACCTTGTTGCCGCAAGTTTTGGCCGAGGCTTCTTCGTGCTCGATGACTACACAGCGCTTCGGTCGATGGATGCAGGTACCTTCAAGCAGGAAGCCGTGTTGTTCGAGCCGCGAGACGCGCACTGGTACTTCCAACAACGCCCATTAGGGTACCGGCCTAAAGGATCGCAAGGTGATTCGCTCTATGTGGCTGAGAACCCACCGTTTGGCTCAGTGTTTACCTATTACCTCACTGACAGCTTTAAAACCCAGAAGCAGGTTCGGCAAGCTGCTGAGAAAAAGGCGAAGAAAGACGGTAAATCTGTGACCTTCCCGGGCTGGGATGCGGTCACAGCCGAGACACGGGAGACTAAACCCAAGGTTGAGCTCGTGGTTTCTGACAAGTCAGGCACTGTCTTGCGCCGAGTGCCGGCAAGTA
>CBFIHK010000079.1:0-8425 GCA_965662305.1 Luminiphilus sp. | reverse complement strand
TATGTCATCGACGCAAAGGGTGTTATCCGACACCGGCATGTCGGTGTTGTCGATGAGCAGGTCTGGTTAAAACAACTTCAACCCTTTTTCGAGGCAGAGTGATGGCACGTTGGCTTTTATTGGTTCTGTTGATTCCTCTGATGTCGCTAAACGCCAATGCGGTGATCGAGACCTATGAATTCAGTGCACCCGAACTCGAGGTTCGCTACAAGGCTTTGAGCCAGGAGTTGCGCTGCCCTAAATGCCAAAACCAGAATATTGCTGACTCGAATGCACCCATTTCGCGTGATCTTAGAGCGATCGTGCACGAGCAGCTCGAGGCGGGCGCCAGCGATGAGGAGATTATCGTCTACTTGGTGGATCGCTACGGCGAGTTCGTTCGCTACCGACCCGGTGTCGATAACAATACCGTCTGGCTTTGGTCTGCGCCGCTGATTTTGCTTCTTATGGCACTTACCGTTGTGTGGCTTCAGATTCGTGGGGACCGCAAAACGTCGACCGTGGAGTCCAACGAAGCGCGTGCTCGCGAACTGCGCGAAAAATACGGTGAAGAATCCAAATGACTGAACTCTGGCCTATCGTAACGGCGCTTTGTGCGCTCGCGGCTTTATTCGTCGTTGGGTTGCCAATGATTTGGCGACGAAAGCTCGAGGGTGAGACGGTTGATGACTGGCTAGCTGTGCGTCGAATGGAGACCAGTGACGAGCTATTGCTCTCCGATGCGCAGCTTCGGGTCTGGGATGACAAAGAGACCGAGAGCGATGCGGTGACTGCGAGTGGTGCGGTCACTGTTGCGTCGTCGAGGCCCGGCTACCAGGTTGCACTAGCTGGACTCATCGTCCTGGCGACCATTGTGCTCTATGACCGGCTTGGTGCTTATGAGGACGTTCAAATTACACGATCGATTGCGTCGCTTGATGAGGCCACGCCCACTGACGTGACGGCACTCATTGCCAGAATCGAAGCACGGTCTGCCGAGAGACCCGGTAATCTCGATTATCAATCTCTGCTAGGCGAGTATTACGTTGCGACTGGTAATGCCTCTGGAGCTCTCGAACGGTTTGAAGCGATCCTGGAGGAGGCGCCGAACGCGCCCGACGTGTTAGGTCGGGCTGCACAAGCGGAGTTCGTGGCAGAGGGGCAGGTGTTGACTGAGCGCGCTCGTAAACGCGCTGAACAAGCGCTCGCGGGCGATCCAAGGCAAAAGTCTGCGCTTGCAACGCTAGCAATGGGTTCTTTTGGAGCGGAACGGTACCAAGAGGCTATCGGTTATATGCGTGTACTGAGGGACTTAGAGATACCCGGTTCAGAAGGGCAGCAGTTAATGATCAGCGCTATTGCTGAAGCCGAATCCCGGTTGTCATCGATGGATATGAGCGAAGTGAACTCGAAGCCCAGCGCAGCTGACGCTGGAGCAACGGAGTCCAAAAATTCCGAAGTCATGGTTGCCGTTTCATTGCCTGAGGGCGTCGATGAGAGCGCTCTCGCCGGGCAGACTGTTTTTGTGATTGCGCGACCTGCAGGCAGTGCGGCGCGTATGCCTACCGCGGTTACCAGGTTGCCTGCGAGCGGCTGGCCGCTAACGGTCAGTCTCTCCGATGAGAACAGCATGGCAGGTCAAAAACTTTCGGCGCTGTCAAAGGTGGATCTCGAGGTTCAAGTCTCTTCCAATGGTCAACCGGGCCTCAGCAACGCTAGTTACACAGGTGAGCTGCGCGGTGTTTTAGTAGACGGTAATAGCGTGGCCGAAGTCACAATTCGCGCCATCTCCCAATAAGATCGCATCTGCATATAGTGTTAGCCCCTCTTTGTGGGTACACTACATCTAGTGTTTTTAATAATAACGCGGTGGCGCGAGTTTGCGCCGGGATTCTAGGGTAAATGCGCTTAAAGTCGATCTCTCTCGCAGGCTTTAAATCATTCGTCGATCCGACTCGGGTAACGCTGCCGAGCAATATGTGCGCGGTTGTTGGGCCAAACGGCTGTGGTAAGTCCAATATTATTGATGCCGTCCGATGGGTGATGGGAGAAAGCTCGGCGAAGACGTTGCGCGGCGAGTCCATGACCGACGTTATTTTTAACGGGACGACGCACCGTCAGCCGGTCGGGCAGGCCTCCATTGAACTTTTATTTGACAACTCGACGGGTAAAGTGGGCGGCGAGTACGCCGCTTACAGTGAGATTTCAGTGCGCAGGGTCGTCAGCCGCGAGGGTACCTCTGATTATTTTCTCAACGGCAATAAATGCCGTCGCCGCGATATTACCGATCTTTTTCTTGGTACTGGCTTAGGGCCACGAAGCTACGCCATCATCGAGCAGGGCATGATCTCTCGTTTGATTGAGTCACGTCCCGAGGACCTCCGGGTTTACATTGAGGAAGCGGCAGGAATATCGAAGTACAAAGAGCGTCGTCGCGAAACTGAAAATCGTATGCAGCGCACGCTCGATAACCTCGATCGATTGACCGATTTGCGAGAAGAGTTAGAGCGCAACCTGTCTCACCTCAAACGTCAGGCTCAAGCCGCTGAGCGATACGGCGAATACAAAGAACAAGAGCGCGAGCTGAAAGCCCAGCTTCTGGTGTTGCAGCGCCAAGTTCAAAACAATGTTGCGTCGCGGGCGCAGCGCGAGATCGATGATTTCGCAACCGAGCGAGAACGATATCAAGCGCAGGTCTCCTCCTCGATGTCTGAAATCGAATCGCTGCGCCAGCAAATCACGGATGCAAATGCATCGACGAGCGATTTGCAGGGGAATTTCTACGCGCTCGGCAGCGAAGTGAGTCGCATTCAGCAGACTATCAAGTTTGCAAAGCAACGCCGCGATTCGTTGGCACGAGACCTCGAGCAAACACTTGAAGGAAAGCAGCGAGAGCTTGGGCTGGTTGACTCAGACAGTCAGCGATTGACCGAGCTTGCAGAGGCGCTGGCATCGATCGAGCCCACACTTGCGCGGGAGCGGGAGGAAGTGGCCAGAGTCGACACAGCGCTTGCTGACGCCGAGAAGGCAGCGCAGACAGCTGACGGCAATTGGGAGAACTTCACTCAGCAAGCGGCGCTTCCGAAGCAGCAGGTCGAGGTTCAGCAGGGGCGGAAGGCCAATGCAGAGCGGAACCTTGCGACCTTGAGCCAGCGGCTCGATCGCATCAAGCAGGAGCTTGAGTCTCTCAAAGAGCATGAAGAGACCGTATCCCTCGATGCAATTGTCGAATCTCTTGCAGAGGCTGAAGCGGCAGCCATGCTCCAACGCGATGAGCTGGAGAAATCTCGTCAAGCCTTGTCGGATTCCCGTGATCAGCTGGGTCAAAAGCGCGAGGAACAAGACGAACTCAGGCGCCAATCGCAGGTGCTAGCAGGCCAAAAAGCGTCCCTGGAAGCGCTTCAAGCCGACGCAAAGGATGAGCAAGCTCAGACTGAGGCCAACGACTGGCTCCAACAGGCTCTGGATACCGATGGCATCGCAGTGCTGGACTTGGTGTCGGTCGACACTGGCTATGAGGCGGCGGCTGACTTGGTGTTAGGCGCATGGGTATCCTCGATGGGCGCAAATTTGCAGCAGTTGAAACCGGATTCGGTGCAGCCACCTGCGGGCTTATCGTTGATTGATGCTACGCATGCGGATCAAATTTCTGACAAATCGATGCTGGCGCATTACATAAAGGGCCCGATCGGAATTCGTGATGCGCTCGCGGGTGTCCGCGTCGTTGAAACGTGGCAACAGGCTATGGAGGCGCGCGCAGAGCTCACTGATGGTCAGTCTGTCGTATCTCAGGACGGTCTATGGGTGGGTTGCTCTTGGATGCGATCACGTACACAAACTGACGCCGAGCAAGGGATGATTGCGCGCCAGGGTCGTCTCACCGAAATTAGCGAGTCGCTTGAGAAAGTCTCGGGTAATCTCGCCGAGGTTGATGAGACGTTAAGCGCTTTACGTCAGCAGCGTGCAGACCTCGAGCAGGCAATTGATAGCCAGCAAGAGGTGCTGCAATCAGTGCAGCAGAAGGTGGTTCAACTTGAATCACAAAAGCGGTCGCTTATTGCAGAACAGGAACAGCGCCTAGCGCGTGAGTCACAGCTCAAACAGGATTTGTCGGACGCTGAGGTGCGGGTATCCGAAGAGCAGGCCGTTATTGAGGAAGCGACGCAAATGTTGGGTCGGGCTCGTTCGCAAGTGGCGTCGGACGAGACATCACGCGAGGAATTGGAAGATCAACGGCAAGCTGCCCGCGATACCGTTCGTCAATGCCGCCAAGCCAAACAGCAAGCTGATGTCGCGCTTAATCGTAGCGAGGTTCGACACAGAGAGTTGTTGACACAACGCCAGGCGCTCGCGCAGTCCATCGAGCGTGCTCGTCAGCAGCTCGAAAGTTACGAGCAGCGTGAAGCCTCGATTCGCAGTGAAATGCCAACCGAGGAAAATCCGGATCGCGACGCGCAGCGCGAGCTGAGTGAACTACTCGAAAAACGTCTTGGTGTTGAGGCTCAGCTGACACAGGCACGTCAGGGGTTGTCTGAGCTCGAGAGTGTTTTACGTGAGCGAGAACAGACTCGAATGCTCGCCGAGCAGGCAGTGGCGGGTGTTCAAACACGTAGCGAGGGGTCTCGTCTCAAACTCGCGGAGACGGCCGTGCGAGTCGAGCAAATCGATGCGGCGTTGAAGGAGCTCGAGGCGACTTTAGAAGCCGTAGAAGCATCATTGCCCGAGGATGCGGATGAGAGCGAGTGGCAAATTCGTGTTGAACGAATAGGCGCCAAGATCCATCGTCTAGGCCCAATCAACTTGGCGGCGATAGACGAGACGAGCAGGGCGGAAGAGCGCAAGCAATATCTTGACGCACAGGATGACGATTTGCGCACTGCGTTGGAAACCCTCCAGAACGCCATTAAGAAGATCGATAAAGAGACACGTAGTCGCTTCAAGGACACGTTCGATACCGTTAACGCTGGATTCAGTGAGCTGTTCCCGAAGGTGTTCGGTGGTGGCACCGCCTGTTTGGAAATGACCGGGGACGATCTTCTTGATACCGGTGTTGCTATCATGGCGCGTCCTCCTGGCAAAAAGAATAGCACAATCCATCTACTATCAGGCGGCGAAAAGGCCATGACTGCAATTGCGCTGGTCTTTTCTATTTTCCAGCTAAATCCAGCGCCATTTTGTATGTTGGATGAGGTGGATGCACCGCTTGATGATGCAAATGTTGGCCGCTATGCACGGCTGGTTTCCGAGATGTCGAAGAAGGTCCAGTTCGTTTTTATTACGCACAATAAAATCACCATGGAGGCTGCAGAGCAGTTAATGGGTGTGACGATGCACGAGCCAGGCGTCTCGCGACTGGTAACCGTTGATATTGAGGAAGCTGCGAGATTGGCGGCGAGCTGAGGGATTTAAAGCGATGTCTGAGCTTCTATCTACCTTGACAACTGAAACAATACTGGCGCTCCTTCTCGTTATTGTCCTGTGTGTGGCATTGGTAATTAGTGCTCGCCGACGCCGCCGCAAGTGCTACAAGATGAATGCACGAGTGGTTCGAGACGATGCATCTGCCTCGAATTCCGACGATCGCGCGTCTCGAGAGTTACCTAATGGTGGTGCGCGAATAGTGGGTAGGCAGGAGCCCACGTTTGGTAGCCTCGATGACCCGGGCGACGAACGAATCGAAGCTGCTTGTGATGATGAATCGGTGCTTACTCCCGGTAGGGTCTTTGTTGACGCGGATGAGGAACTGTCTCGGGTCGAGCCTGAGCCGATAGATGAAAAGCCGGGTACTTTGGACTGGCTTGACGAGATTGAAGCGGTCCCTGTGGGTGGGCAGACTGCGAGACTTCCGAGAGACGAAGATGCGCAAGTCTATTCACTGAATGTTGTTGCGAGGGCTGAGCAGGGTTTTTTAGGCGACGATGTCCTGAGAACCTTGCTCGGGTGTGGGTTGCGATTTGGCGATATGGACTTTTTCCACCTCATTGAGATGTCTGAGGGGGCGCCGACGATACAGTTCAGCGTTGCTAATATGATGCAGCCCGGCGTTTTTGACCTGGAAGGCATGGAGACGCTGTCTACCAAGGGGTTAATGTTTTTCCTCACCTTACCCGGCCCGCAAAACATGACAGTTGCCTTCGATCTGATGCTACAGACAGCTCAGACAGTCGCTGAGAGCTTGGATGGGGATGTCTTGGATGAGACCCGCAGTGTTCTCACCAAGCAATATGTCGAGCGAGTACGTCAGTCGATAAGAGAATTCGAAGCCAAGTACAGGATCGAGCCTCGGTAATGAGTGCTGTTGCAGACGAGATTAAAGCGCTTGTAACGAAGCTGGACGCTTGGTCCCTTGCCTATCACCGCGATGACAACCCTATTGCTAGTGACGCAGAGTACGATCGAGAGCTCCGGCGTTTACGCGAATTGGAAGCGGCCAACCCTGACCTGTTGTTACCAACATCGCCAACACAGCGTGTAGGTGATAAGCCATTGAGTGAGTTTCAGAGTATTGCGCACAAGCTCCCAATGCTCAGCCTCGACAACGCCTTCAGCGGCGAAGACATACAGGCGTTTGAGGAACGCAATGCGACCAAACTGGGAGTTTCCGAGTTATGTTTTTGCTGTGAACCGAAGCTGGATGGTGTAGCACTGAGCTTGGTGTACGAAAACGGTGTCTTGAAACATGCAGCGAGTCGCGGTGACGGCACGGTGGGGGAGGACATCACCCATAATGCACGGACGATTGCTACGGTTCCCTTACGTCTGCCTGTCGATAACCCGCCACCCGTCCTGGAGGTCCGTGGTGAGGTGGTCATCCCTCGCGCCGACTTCGCGCAAATGAACGAGCGGCTGATTGCCCGTGGGGAGTCGGTGTTTCAGAATCCGCGAAACGCTGCGGCTGGAAGTCTTCGGCAACTCGATCCGCGGATAACTGCAACACGTCCATTGGTTTTTATGGCCTATTCTGTGGGCTACTCGGAGCAGGCATCGCTGCCTAGCTCGCACAGAGAGACGCTCAACTTCCTTAACGAGCTGGGTTTTAAAACCTCCAATCTTATCGAGCTCGCCACCGGGTGGGAGGCTGCCGAGGATTACGTTTCTCGCATCCTTGAGCAGCGGGACAACATCGGTGTCGATATCGATGGTGTGGTAATCAAGGTTGATAGCTACGAGCATCAGCAGGCACTGGGCTTTGTTGCTCGTGCACCGCGTTGGGCCATCGCCCGTAAGTTCCCTGCTCAAGAGGAAGTCACCCGACTGGTTGGTGTTGATTTTCAAGTAGGGCGCACCGGGGCAGTAACCCCTGTTGCCAGGTTAGAGCCCGTTTTTGTCGGCGGTGTCACTGTGAGTAACGCAACGCTGCACAACGCGGATGAAATTGCACGACTCGATGTGCGAGTTGGCGACGAAGTTATTGTGCGGCGTGCCGGAGATGTCATTCCCCAAATTGTCCGAGCGCTAGCCGACCGACGGACAACACCGCTGCAAAAAATTGCTTTCCCAACCAACTGCCCGGATTGTCATTCAACATTGACGCGTGACCTGGAGGAGGCAGCGGTACGGTGTGAGAACACGACCGGGTGTCCTGCGCAGCAAAAAGCCGCACTCGAGCACTACGTTTCTCGAAAGGCGATGGATATCGATGGTGTTGGCGAGAAGTTACTCCATCAACTCTTCGATGAGGGATTAATCAGCAGTGTTGCAGACCTATACACCCTAAGTCACGACACCTTAGCAAACCTTGAGCGCATGGGTTCTAAGTCCGCTCAGAAGGCCCTCGCCGCGATCGAAGCGAGCAAGAAAACTGAGTTGCCAAGATTCATCTACGCCCTTGGAATACGCGAGGTCGGCGAGGCAACAGCGCGTAATTTATCGACGCACTTTGGCACCTTAGAGTTATTAATGCAGGCCTCCAAAGAGGCTCTTGAAGAAGTAGATGATGTCGGTCCGATTGTCGCCAACCACATTTATCGTTTCTTTGCCAAAGTGCAAAACCGATCGTTGATCGAGCAACTTCTGGCTACCGGGTTACATTGGGATGCGCAAGCTCCCCAGGTGGCGGCAGATGGTGTGTTGTCGGGGCAGACATGGGTAGTCACCGGCAAACTCGAGTCGATGTCGCGAGACGAGGCGGGCAGCCTGATTCGCCGGCATGGTGGCCAGACGGCAGGTTCTGTAAGTAAGAAAACAGATGTCCTTTTAGCGGGTCCGGGAGCGGGTTCTAAGTTAAGCAAGGCTGAATCTCTGAGTATCAGGGTAATCGATGAGGCGAGTTTTCTCGCGCTCCTTGAGGAAGCTAAGCAATGAAGACATTCCCAGTGACTCTTTTGCTACTCCAAGCCATCTTCATTGCCGGCTGCGCGACTAAGCCGCCAGAAAAATTGGATAACGTTTGCGACATTTTCCGAGACAAAGAGGGCTGGTACGAAGATGCGGTCGCAGCGCGCCA
>CBFIHK010000078.1:0-8564 GCA_965662305.1 Luminiphilus sp. | reverse complement strand
ACCCAGTAGTATCAAAGCGGCGAGCACTAGAATAAAAAGCAGCTTCATAAGGTAGGCCCGTCGCCGTCTTTTTGTGATTGGACAATAGGGGCAATTTCGTATTTGCCATCGATCTCCTGAACTTCTAGAGAATTGGCATCAGCGATAGATTTGAGGCCTTTTACTAATCCATATCCCGCCAGACCAGCTGCAACTGGAATTGCCGCAACGGCTCCTACACCACCTAGCAAAGAGCCTCCAATTGCGGCCAATCCAGAGGTAATTCCAGCAGCAGATAACCCCGCCACAGAACCAGATGCTGAGATCAAACCAATTGAGCCGGCGACTCCGGTACCAGCAAAACCGCTTCCCACAGCCACAGCTATTGTTTCAGTCATGGTTGCTTTCTCTGCGTCGGTTAGCGTCTTGAACTTATGGAAGCCAATGATTGTTAATGCTCCCAGGCGATTCATAAACTCACTGGTTGGTTCGCTTTTCTGAGTCTCAATTCGCATTAATGTTGATTCTGAGCAGCCTAAAGTATTGGCTAGTTCTTTTCGCGATAGTCCGCTGACCTCTCTTACAAGCTTTAGTTTTGCGCCGCAATTTGACGGAGTCACTGACTCTTCCATCGCTTGCTTCTGCTGTTCGTTTTCAAATTCCCAAATATTCATACCAATGAACCGTAATATTTCGTGGAATTTAATAGTATTAAACTATCATTAATACGTCAATTGCTAGTCATTTACATATCATTAAATAGTCAATAAGAAAGATTCAACGTGCAGGAACGCAATATGAAATACGGCATTGACCACAACAAAACAGCAGCTAACAACCAGTGTTCGTGGCGTCGCCTCTAAAGACCTTCTTTTTTTATAACAGCTTCTGATGGATCTGGCGGGGAACTACTGCGACAGTGACAAGAGTTTTCCCTCCCCCGGGGGTCAAAAAGCTTGGTACAGTTCGTGGTACATGAGGAGCCACTGAAGCGACAACTAATTTTAAGTTATTGTTTTTATTTACTTAAAATGTTGATGTTAATAACGAAAAGTCCTCTCCTGGGCACCAACGATCGATGCAGCCCCTAACCTTAGTGCATCAAATAGTTTCTGCTGAACCTCTCGCAAGGTGCAATTACCCTACGACATGCCACCGCGAGCACCACCGCTGACGGTCACGACCTGCCCGGTCACATAATTGGACAGAGGGGAGGATAGCCAGAAAATGGAATCTGCTGCTTCGCGAATGGACCCAGAGCGACCAAGCGTTATCATGCGATTGCTCTTCGTCGCGTAAATCTCTTGGTCTGTGGGCTTATGATTTGGATCAACCGTTACCCCCATGCGTTCGGCTTGTTTGTGCGGCATGCCAACCTTAATTCTACGCCCACCGGTTTCAATGACCCTTTCATCGGATTGTGGCAAACCAAAACGGGTTTGAATTTGGCCAAAGGCGACCGCATTAGAATTGACACGCATCCCTCCCCATTCCTGAGCCAGAGTCCTCATTAGACCTAGCATACCGGCCTTGGCCGAGGCGTAGTTGCCCGCACCCATCAAACCCCATTGCCCGGCGAGGGATGAAACCATCACAAACTTTCTGTAGCCCTCTATACACTCTTCGTCTTCTTGGGCCGCGGCCGAGCGAAAGACTGGCGCACAAGCGCGCGCCAAACGGAATGGAACAATTAGGTGGATGTCGAGCATCGCTTGGAACTGATCGTCTGTCATGGAATGAATACCGCCATCCCAGGCATAGCCAGCATTATTGACAACGATGTCGATGCGACCATGCTTAACCATCGTTTCCGACACCAGATCGCTACATGCATCAGTTGCGACTAGGTCGGCAATATGTGTGCTGGCACGGTTTTCGCCAAAAGTTTGATTAATAACGGTTGCTGCTTTCGCCGCCGCCTCGGTGTCAATATCTGCAATGACAACATGGGCGCCGTTGGCTGCGAGCATTTCGGAGGTAGCACCACCTATACCCTGACTGCCACCGGTCACGATGGCTACTTGGTCCTTGAGAAGGTCGCTTTGGAGTCTTGGTTTTATGAGCATATTATTCACCTTTCCAGATCGGTTCGCGTTTCTCGGCAAAGGCCTTTAATCCTTCGATTTGATCATGCGATCCCATTAGGGGCTTCACGATTTCTTGCTGGTTTGCCCAGCACTCTTCCTCGGTCCATCTTTCAGTCACCGAACGCCATACTATTTCCTTCGACGCACGAACAGCGAGGGGGCCGTTGCGAACCAGTAGCTCTGCTAGCTTCATCGCCTCATCAAGCGCGGTGCCGGGCTCGACCAGACGATTTACAAAGCCGAACTGGTACATATCAGTAGCGGTGCGCGGTTCCGCCGTAAGAATCATCTCCATGGCGATGTGGTGCGGAATGCGCTTCGGCAAACGGAAGCAACCGCCTCCAATGGCAACCAAGCTTCGTTTGGCTTCAGCCAAGCCAAAGACGGATTCCGCGGAGGCCACAATCATATCGCAACAAAGTGACAGCTCCATTCCGCCTGCTAGCGCTTGCCCCTCAATCGCGGCAATCAAAGGCTTTATTGGTGGCCTAGACATAATGCCAAATCCGCCACGATCTTTGGTGACCGCCATATCGCCATTCAGCGCGGCTTTTAAGTCCTGTCCGGCGGAAAAAGTGGGTCCATTTGCCTGAATTATCGCGGCGCGCAGTTCCTTGTCGTCTTCGTAAGCATCAATGATTGAACTCATCTCCTCAGCCATATCGCGATTAAAGGCATTGCGGGCCTCAGGGCGATTAAGCGTGATGATGAGAACATGACCACGTGTCTCGGTTTCAATATATGCCATGCAAACTCCTTAAAGCGAAGAACGAAAGCCGGTACGAATCAGATAGATCTGTCCGTTAATCCAGCTGGAAGCATGCGAAGTAAGGAACAAAATTATATTGGTGATATCGCCGGACTCACCCGTACGACGAACAACATATTTTTTTATCCAATGTTCAAGTGCATCTGGATTATTCTCTATGGCACGCTGAACTACGGCGGTCTTGCTCAAGGAAGTCGCAACACAATGGGCCGTGATGTTTTGGCGCCCCGGCGTGCGCTCTGTGGTGCCCATGAAACCGGCAGCAGCACCTTTCAAACGCGCATTGCCCGAATGATTGACCAAAATACCGACTGCACCAAGGTTAGCTTGCGCTAGTGCCACCATATCTTTTACTGCGCCACTGTCTGAAAGATCGGCTCTCAGTGCCACTGATTTGCCGCCATTTACTTTACTTGTCTTTCCAATAGGGCGCGCGGAGTTCCGTCTTTAGCACCTTGCCCATAGGGTTTATTGGCAATTGATCGACAAATTCGAAGTCGCGCGGTTTCTTAAAAGAGGCGAGGCGTCCCTCCAGAAACGATAGAATATCGTTTTCTGTTATCCCAGCCCCCGCCTTTCTGACTATAAAAGCCAGCGGCTTCTCGCCAAGATCATCATGAGGAATACCGATAACCGCACAATCCTCGACATCGGCATGCGCAACGATCGCCTTTTCGATTTCCGCCGGATACACGTTAACGCCGCCCGCAACAATCATGTCCTTAATACGATCGGTGATGAACAGGAACCCATCCTCATCGAGATACCCAACATCACCCGTGCGATAATAGCCGTCCTTTACCACATCCTCGCCGAGTGCTTCTTGACCAATATAATTTTTAAGGACCAACGGCGTATTGACCGCAATCTCGCCTTTCTCACCTGGCGCAAGCCGGTTCCAGTCCTCGTCAATAATGGCAATGTCGACCCCGTCGAAAGGCAGCCCGCTTGAACCGGGTTTGGTGAGTTGATGCTCGGGCGCAATATAGGTCAGCATCCCCGCTTCACTACACCCATATTGCTCCCAAAGAACATTCTCGCCCATCCGCTCGACAATCCATTCTTTCAAGGAATGTGGCACGGGGGCGGCACCTGTACTTAGCGCCTGAATCGAACTGACATCATATTTATCTATCAGACCATCAGGAAGGGATTGGATGCGAAGAAGCATCGTTGGGACGGCTGTCCAGACCGAAATCTTATGCGCCTCAATGAGCTTCAAGGCTTCTTCTGGATCGTAGGGGTCAAGCAACACGCATGTCCCACCGACAGCGCATGTGCCACTGGCAATTGCGGGGCCTGCACCATGATGGACAGGCAGTGACAGCAATGTCGCCGCCTTAGGCACCATTGGGGGAGCCGCGGCCACTGAGGCCCCGTAACGCATAAGCCTTGCCAAATCGACCGTTTCAAGATCAGTTGGCGGCACACCCTTGGGCTGTCCCGTCGTGCCGGAGGTGTAAAGGATCATCGCGGCGCGCGCCGGTCCAAAGCGTTCGGTTGGATTGCCTTGCGCAAGCAAATCTTCAAAACGCAAACCCAATGAACCTTCACCCTGACCAACAGTAATCAGGAATTCAAATTCCTTTGTTGCCCAGCCGGCAGCATTAACATCATCGCACACAAGCCCTCGTGCGCCGCTATCGCGCACAATGAAGTCAGCCTCATCAGGCGTGAGCTTCCAATTGACAGCCACCTGCATAACGCCAATTTTTTGCAAGGCACGTTGAACGATAAACCACTGGAAGTTAAGACGAAACCGCATCCCAATGCGGTCACCGGCCTTAAGTCCTCGCGCCGCCAAGGCGTCCGCCACGCGATTTGCCTGGTCGTTCCAACTTTCATATGTGAGTGTTTTGCCATCTTTTACCACCGCGATAGCATCGGGTGTTTGCGCCGCCCAAAATTCGGGGGAGCCCATTTCTGCCTCAGGTAACATCTGCGAATTTCCTCCGATCACACAATATCTAAGCGAGTGCCGCTTCGATAAATTTGCGACATTGCGCCCTCACTCGATCCCTACCAAGATCACTTCCGGCGACAATCGATTGCGCGGCCACGCCGCGAATAAGACCGAGCATAATCGTCGCTGCCGCTTTCGGATCGATATCAGAATTGATGGAGCCGTCTGACTGAGCCGCAATAATCATTTCTTCAAACCCGGCACGGGCACGGGTGTCGCTTTCCAGCAAGCCCCCAATGGACGCATCGTGAGGAAAGGAGCCCCCCCACATGACCAAAAAAGCATGCGCGCTCTTATTGCCGCTCAACGAAATTTCTAGATATGTATCAATCGTTGCGAGGATGGCTTCGCGCCCAGATGCCGCCTTGATTTCAGCAGTGCGACGAGTAAACCAACCTTGCGCATGCTCAGCCAAACGCTCAATCAAAGCGTCCTTATTGCCAAAATGATGGTTGACCAGGCCACGGCTATAACCGGCCCGTTCACCAATTTGTGCAAGGCTCGTCGCGGTAATGCCCTGCTGTGCGATAAGTTCTTCAGCAGCCTTTAAAAGTGCAGCCTCAGCGTCCCGCTTGCGCATAACCTGTGTCTTTCGGTTTGACTGAGGGGACTGGACATTCATAGAGCGAACTGTATAACTTTCTTGCTGACTGTCAAGCAAGTGTATTGAAAGGATACCGATATGGCTAAATCACCGCTGCATCCTGGGCTTTACGACCCGGCGTTATCGCACCCCGAACTACATGCAACAAGCTGCGGGGGATGCGGCTCGGTTTTTTTTCCACCCATTACGCTCGGCTGCGAAAAATGTGGCGCACTGCCCGATCAATTGAAGACCACCTCGATTGCGGCAAAAGGCTTGCTTCATTCCATTGCCACAGTGCACATGCATGCCGGCAAAGACATTGAAGCGCCCTTCACAATTGCAGAAGTCCAGCTCGACAACGGCCCGCTTATTCGCGCCATGCTGTCTGGGCCTGCGACGGCGGCCGATATTGGCAGCCGTGTGTGCGCCCAATGGGTAAGCATTGGCGTCTCTCAAGCGTCGGAAGAGAAAATCGAACCGCGATTTATAATTATTTCAGGGGGCGATGCCGCATGACCCGACCTTTAAGCGAACTTCGACCAGTCTATGTTGTTGGCATTGGCCTGCACCCCTATCAACGCCTCGGCGAAACGCCGTATACCTCACTGGGCGTGCATGCCATCCGCCAAGCACTGAACGATGCGGGGCTGGACTGGCCCGCCGTGCAATCAGCCTATACAGGCACCGCAACCACGGCGATGGGCTTGTCGCGTTTGATGTATCGCCATCTTGGTGCCACCGGAATTCCGATGACACAAGTCGAGAACGCCTCGGCCTCCGGTTCGACGGCCTTTCGTCAAGCCTGTATCGATGTCGCGGCTGGCCTAACCGATGTGTCAATTGCCGTTGGTGTCGACAAACCCTTGCAAGTGAGCATGCCACAGCGTGCCGCCGGCATTACAGACCTTGTCGGCCAACGCGTTGCGCCGTTCACGCATTTTGCGTTGCTGGCCAATCGCTATATTCATGAACACGGCGCAACGGCTGAGCAATTCGGCATGATTGCCGTCAAGAATGCACGCAATGGCGCGCTCAATCCAAATGCGCAGCGCCAAAAACTGAGGACCCTTGATGAGGTTATGGCACCACCACAAATCAGTGGTCCACTTACACGCCTGCAATGTTGCCCAGTTGGAGAAGGCGCTGCGGCCGTCATAGTGGCGTCGGGAGACGGTATCAAAAAGTTCGGTCTGGATGTATCGCGCGCCGTGCGCGTCTTGTCATCAGCATCGCGCTCAGAAGCCGTCTATAACGGTGAGAATTTTGACGTGGCCCTTACCGTCGAAACCACCCGTATCGCGTTAAAGGATGCAGGCTTGGCCGCAAGCGACCTCGATCTAGTCGAATTACATGATGCATTTACCGTTGAAGAGATGCTTTATATTGAAGCTATGGGGCTCGCAGCAAAGGGGCAAGCCGCGGCGCAGATCGCGGAAGGCCAATTTGATATTGGCGGCAGGGTTGCGGTCAGCGCCTCCGGCGGCTTACTGTCTATGGGACACCCTATCGGCCCTACCGGTGCAGGGCAGATTTGCGAACTGACCACGCAATTGCGAGGAGAAGGCGGCCTACGACAACATAAGGGCGCGCGACTCGGACTTGCTCATATGGTCGGCGTCGGCGCCGTATGCGTCGCCCACGTGTTAGCAGCCCCGGAATAAACCAGCGTGAGAGAAGATGGGACCTCCACGGCAAAGACAGACATGGGCAAACCATCCCCAATTCAATGCAGCGGCGTCGCAAAGTTCCTGCATTAAGTGCTGGCGCTGATCATCATAACCATGTCCATCTTTGGGCAGAATTTTGACGATATCGGCGAAGAAGATGAGCTTTTGTCTTCTTTACGCGCACATAGTAATGGCGTCTCAGTCATAAGCCACCGGCTTTGCCCGAGAACGTCGGTGACAACCAAAAGACGGGCGCAAAATGGCCAGCTCCTTGTGGTATATGCAGCAATTGTATCCTTCGTGAACGTCCGGACGCGTGTAGCTCTAAACGTCTGCGCCAGTCGTGCAATGGAGAGGCGTACTGGTTACCTTTTTAAGCTTCCTGATAAAAACCATCAGGAAATTATCGACCACAACATGGCTATCGCTGCCTTTGGGGCCCACTTGCGGCCCTAGATCATAAAAACTACCAGCTCTCCTTGTAAGGCCTGAGATCTAACTCATGACTCCAGGCTGAGGGATGCTGTTGGTGCAGCGCCCAGAACGCCTCCGCAATCGCTCGCGGCTCGAGTGCGCCATCGTCTCCCAGTGCATCGAGGTAATCGGCAAAACGGCCGCGAACAATGTCGCCGTTTACAATCCCATCTATAACAACGTGAGCCACGTGGATGCCCTGAGGGCCATACTCCCGCGCAAGCGCCTGCGCTAGATTACGAAGGCCAGCTTTAGCGACAGCAAAGTGCGCAAAATTAGGTCTACCACGCATCGAGGCGGAAGCCCCGGTGAAAAAGAGCGAGCCACGGCCTTGCTCCTGCAAAATGGGGAGTGCAAGGCGCGCTGTCAAAAAAGCCCCAAAGCAACCGATGCGCCAGAACTCGTCGAACTGCTCCGGCGTAAGGTCAGAAAACTTAATCGGCAAGTTACTGCCGGCGTTGTATAAGACAGCCGCTAAAGGCTCACCGCGCTGGCTCACCCGATCGAAAACCGTATCTTGATCCTTACCGACAGTGACGTCGGCAACGACAGCCTCAGCCGAGCCTCCCTCGTGGATAACGGCTTCAACGATTCCATCGAGTTTGGATTGTGTTCTGCCTGCAACAATGATGTGGTGATCATTGGCCGCATATTTTTGTGCCAAGGCACCTCCAACACCGGCGACTGCACCCGCGCCCATTATCAAAACCGTCTCGCTCATACCATTCACCTTTGCTGTGCGATGCTCCTAGTTAGCCTTAACTCAACCTTTTGGGTTTAAATCGCCGCCAGCGGCCATCGCGGTGGTTCCATCTCGCTCGTAGGCTTTGAGCACGTTTTTACCCACCTTCCAGCGATGCACCTCGTCTGGACCATCGACGAGGCGCTGACTGCGAATCGAGGTATACCAGTCTGCCAACGGTGTATCACGTGAATACCCCAGTGAGCCGTGCAACTGGAGCGCTGTATCCACTACTTGATGGACCATGTTCGCAAGAAAGATCTTTGCAATCGAGTTCTCCTGCGTCATATCGAGGCC
>CBFIHK010000077.1:0-8917 GCA_965662305.1 Luminiphilus sp. | reverse complement strand
CATCTACGACGCGAATATTCATTTGATAGTAGGGCTCGATCACCACCTGCGCCCAATCTCCCGAAGATACGGATACCCCCCTGAGACTCTTGAGTTCGCGAGACAGCGCCTGAGCTAAGGGCTCATCACCTGCGCTCAATCGCTCCAATAATGCGTCGGCCACGTCTGGCGCAGGTACCAATTGTTTCCTAAGGCTCTTGGGTAGCCCCTTGATCATGGAAATCAGCTTCTCTCGCAGGAGGCCCGGCACTAGCCACTCAAACCGATAACGAGGGGCGCGATTCATCAGAGCTCTGGGAATCGTTACTGTCACGCCATCGCGATTGCCGCCCGGCTCGAATTGGTAGCTGAGCTCAAAGCTAACCTCACCCACCTTCAGCGCTTTTGGAAACTGATCTTCGACCTCACTGCCGGGGTCGCGTGTCAGCACCTGCTCACGGCGCATTTTGAGACTTTGCTGCGCACCTTCGTCACGACGAAGCCACTTATCGAGCGCGACACCGCTGGCACAGTCAGGTGGCATCCGCTCGTCGTAAAAACGGAACATCGACTCCTCGTCTACAAGCAGATCGCGACGACGCGTTCGTGACTCAAGCTCCATCACGTCACTGACTAGCTTGAGGTTGTGCTTCAAAAACGCCGGAGGTTGACGGAAGTTCCCTGACACTAATCCGTCGCGAATCATGATTTCTCGCGAGGTTTTTTGATCGATCCCGGCGAAATGAACGCGCTGCCCGTCACTAATTGTTAAGCCAAACAAGGAGACACGTTCCTTGGCCATCACGCGTCCGGATCGCGCATTCCAAGCCGGCTCATAGTGATGACGTTTTAACAGTTCTGGGTTTGTTTCGAGTAACCAACCCGGCTCAATAGCAGCACACTGCCGCAGGAAAACCTGTGAGGTTTCCACCAACTCTGCGGCAACCAACCACTTGGGTGGTTTTTTGTATTGGCTCGAGGCCGGAAAAACCTGCGCTTTTCGATTTCTCGCAGCATTGAACTTTCGCCCCTCGTCTTGTTGCGCGATGTTGCCCAACAGCCCCGTCAGCAAAGCGCGATGGATCGCCTCGTACTTATCGTCAGCGGCTTGGACGGGCGTGACACGAAATTTCATTTGCCGGCAAGAAAGGACTAGCTGGTGGTGAACCTCACGCCACTCCCGAATGCGAAGATAAGACAGGAACTCACGCTCGCAGAGCTTACGCAGCTGATTCTGACTCAGCGCCTGCCGCTGCTCTTCAACGTACTGCCAAAGGTTTACCCATGCGACGAAGTCAGATTTGGCGTTATTGAACCTCGCGTGCTGCTGATCGGCTTGTGCGCGTTTTTCCTGAGGTCGCTCGCGCGGATCTTGTACCGACAATGCACTCACAATCACCAGTGCCTCGTTCAGACATTCACGACTGGCGGCGTCTAAGAGAATCCGGCTCAGCTTTGGGTCCACGGGCAGCTTGGTCATTGCCCTGCCAAGGTGGGTCAGCGTGGCATTGGTATCAACCGCACCTAGCTCCGTAAGCAATCGGAAACCATCGCGGACCATTTTAGATTCGGGTGGATCGACGAACGGGAATTGCCTGACATCGCCCAAACCCAGCTCCAGCATCCGCAAAATAACCGAGGCAAGATTGGTTCGCAGAATTTCTGCGTCCGTAAACTCAGGGCGCGAGAGAAAGTCTTGTTCGGAATAAAGGCGGAAGCAGACACCTTCGGCAACCCGACCACATCGGCCTTTACGCTGATTCGCACTGGCTTGGGAGATGGGTTCGATGGGTAATCGTTGAAGCCCCGAGCGATGACTGTAGCGGCTGACTCTTGCGTCGCCCGGATCAATCACATAACGGATACCGGGAACCGTTAACGAGGTCTCAGCGACGTTGGTGGCAAGTACGACTCGCATACCCGAGCCGGAGCGATTGAAGACGCGATTTTGCTCGGCGTTGCTTAACCGCGCGTAGAGCGGAAGTACTTGAATTCTGTCGCGCCCGCGCAACGCTTTTGCGAGATCTCGGATTTGTCGCTCGCCAGGACAAAATACGAGCACGTCGCCACGCGGACCGTATTTTTGAGCTTCGATCTCATCGACCAGCTCCGTCACCTGCCTTTGAACCCCGCGGTCACGATCTTCAACGGCGTCGAGGTAATGAACCTCAACCGGATAGGTACGCCCAGAGACCTCGATAATGGGCGCGTCGTTAAAGTGCTTACTGAAACGCTCAACATCAATCGTCGCCGAAGTGATGATGACTTTGAGATCGGGGCGCTTAGGTAGTAAGCGTTTTAGGTACCCGAGAATAAAGTCGATATTGAGGCTGCGCTCGTGAGCCTCATCGATAATGAGGGTGTCGTAAGCCTTGAGCTGTCGGTCTTTTGTGAGTTCTGTGAGCAAAATGCCGTCGGTCATTACCTTGACGGCGGTTTGATCCGACACTTGATCGTTGAACCGGACCTGATACCCAACAAGACCGCCGACATCCGTTCGGAGTTCTTCTGCGATACGACTCGACACAGCGCGAGCAGCGATTCGCCGCGGCTGAGTGTGTCCAATGCGCTTTTCTCCGCCGCGACCCAGTTCGAGGCACATCTTGGGGAGCTGTGTTGTCTTGCCCGACCCGGTTTCACCAGCGACAACAACGACCTGGTGCTCAGCAATTGCGTGCATGATCTCGTCTTTGCGCGCAACGACCGGCAGCTGCTCGGGATAAGAAATATGTTGAGGAACTAGCCGCTCGACACGGCCCTCATGGCTTTTACTCACTCGCTCCTCAACTCACCTGCATCGTCTATGGCTACCTAGCCGCGAGCTGCCTCATCGCGAAGCTCGCGTCTGAGAATCTTACCGACATTGGTTTTGGGTAGATCATCTTTGAAGACGATGGATTTTGGCACTTTGTAGGCGGTCACCTGCTCACGCATGTAAGCAAAGACAGCCTCTTCGGTGAGTTCGGGATCAGACTTCACAATGTACATGCGAATTCCCTCACCCGTGGCTTCTGATGCAAAACCCACAGCCGCGCACTCGAGAACACCTGGGTGCTTGGCACACACGTCTTCCAATTCGTTGGGGTACACATTGAAGCCGGAGACAATGATCATGTCTTTAATGCGGTCCACGATCTTCACGTAGCCGTCGGGTCGGATAACCGCAACATCTCCCGTTGCGAACCAGCCATCGTCATCAAGTACCTCTGCCGTCGCCTCGGGACGCTGCCAGTAGCCCTGCATCACCTGTGGACCTTTGATGCAAAGCTCACCCGCTTCGTCAAAGCCAAGCGTCTCGCCCGACTCGCTCACGGTCTTCACATAAGTCTGGGGAACAGGAATACCAATGGTGCCCAACTGCCGGCCATTCCCGGGGTTACTTGTTGCCGTGGGAGACGTCTCCGTTAGGCCATAACCTTCGTACACGTTACACCCTGTCACCTCGGCCCAGCGCTCAGCGGCTGCCTGCGTTAGCGCCATACCGCCAGACATCGTGAGCTGCAGGTTCTTGAAAGCAATATTTTGGAATCGCTCGTCATTACAGAGTGCCACGAACAAGGTATTCAAACCGCAAAACACCGTTGGCTGATACTTCTCAAAGGCGTCTACGACCGAGGGCAGGTCTCTTGGATTTGGAACGAACAAGGTATGTGCACCCTTTCGTAGCGAGTACATGGATACCGTGAAGGCATAGATGTGATAAACAGGTAAGGGCTGCATAAACACGGCACCCTCAGCTTCAATACCGAAAGTTTCAAAGAAACCGTCAAGCTGCATAACGTTGGCCACGATATTACCGTGTGACAGCATGGCGCCCTTCGCAACACCTGTAGTCCCACCGGTGTACTGAAGCATCGCGAGGTCTGAGAGACTGACATCAACCGGTGAAAACGCCTTTTGCGCGCCTTTTTTGAGGACGTCGTTAAACTTTATAACGTTGGGCAAGCTAACCTTCGGCACCATCTTCTTGACGTGCTTGACGACAGCGTTAACCAGCCAACGCTTAGGTGCTGGGTGCAAGTCAGCAATTTCGGTCAGAATAATTCTCTCGATACCTGTTTTAGCGACGACCCGTGAGGCGGTTTCTGCAACGTTTGCTTGCACGACAAGGAGACGTGCGCCCGAATCATTTAGCTGATGCTCTAACTCGCGCTCTGTGTAGAGTGGATTGGTGTTCACCACGACCATTCCGGCGCGTAATGTACCGAGACAGGCAACCAAATACTGCATGAGGTTGGGCATCTGAATTGCAACTCGATCACCTTTAGCGAGCCCTGAGTCACTTTGCAGCCAGCTGGCGAAATCAGCCGATAATTTGTCGAGCTCACGGTAAGAGATGCTATGACCAACGCTCGAGCATGCGGGCAGGTCCGGGAAGCGCTGCATCGCATCCTCAAACAAAGCGACAATTGATGGATAGGCGGTGACGTCTACGTCCCACTCGATGTTGAGATCTTGATAGCGAGCGGCAATAGCGGCACTTACATCTGCTTGCATTCGGTTAACCCCATTATTTTGGTTATGCTATTTTTAGAAAAATTTTATGTTGCCCTGACGCGAGGATCCCCCCATGGAAATCACCAATATTACGTTTGATGAACTCGCGATCGGGGATGGTATCGAAGTTAGTCGCTTAGTCACAGCACGCGATGTCGAACTCTTTGCTGTCGTGTCAGGAGATCACAATCCACTGCACTTGGATCCAGACTACGGGGCCACAACCCAATTTGGTGAATGCATTGGGCACGGCATGCTCATCGGTGCATTTGTGAGCGCCATGATCGGCATGGAGTTTATGGGGCCAGGCACTGTCTACTTAGGCCAAAACCTCGAGTTTCGATCACCCATATTTCTCGGCGATACACTCACGCTCGCGCTTACGGTCACTGAGAAACACCCTCGAAAGCCCTGGGTCACCATGGCACTGTCCGTCAAGAATCAGGACGGTAAAGAAGTGTCCCGCGGTGAATCAAGAGTGATTGCACCGACGGAGAAGCAGACATTGAAGGTGGTACCACCACCCTCGGTTGAATTACTCGATCACGACTCGCCGCGCTTAGATGGCGCGATGAACTGATCGGCGTCCATATACATCAAACCCATCAAAATGAGAGGTTCGCTCATCGACGGCGTCATCGTGCACATCAGCACATTGATATCGTCGCCATGAACCGTTGGCCCACGAGCACCGATTAAAACCTTATTCGTGGCTTGCTGATCGGGTCCCTGCTCCTGATAGGTTCTGAGCGCACCCTCCTCTTTCATGATCTCGACGAGATCCTGCAAAATGGCAACAATGCTGTCGCGGAACCGGGAATAGTTAAGGTCCCCGCGGTAAAGCGCAGTGTTTAAGGTCATATTGAGTTGGACTGTTTCGTCTCCCTCGAATTCTAAACGGGTCACGGGGACAGTCTCGCCCTCTTCAAGGCGACGGAATAGTCCTTTTGAGACGGTTCGAGTCGTTTCAATAAACGCCTTGTGCAACAAGTTGGCTGCCAAATTGCCCAACTGGTCGTATGTCATCGTAGAATTACCCAAGGCCATGATTGCTCCCCAAAAAAACTGTGCTAGTACCGATTACCCCAGAATCACCGCAGATCCGACTCAAGCTTGTATTCACAACACCGAAGCCGAGACGGTCCATCGTAGAGGCGAGAGCTTATCAGCATGATTGACCGTGGCAACCAAGATTGGCGACTAATGCCACGCCCAGCTGTGATTTTTGACGCTGGAGCACCGAGATCAGGCCAATTTGACGACGACTATTATTCGCCGGCCGACGGACTCGCAGAGAGTCACTACGTGTATATCGACGGTGGCAATTTCATCGAACGAATAGAGGCACTGAGATCCGGCGAAACCCTCACCGTATTCGAGCTCGGTATCGGTACGGGCTTGAATCTCGCGCTACTCATGCAGACGTGGTCACTCCATGCGCCAACGGGTGCGCACTGCCACTACATTGGCGTAGAAAAATACCCGATGAGCCGCTCGCAATTAACCGAGGCTAATGCTCGGTGGGAGAGCTTGGTCGAGATAAACGACATTATCGTTTCACGTTGGCCCCCACCTGTACCCGGGTGCCACCGCCGGCAGTCAATGATGCAGGGCTTTACCGCAGATTTTTGGTGGGGCGATGCTGCTGAGGTGCTAGGCGACCTTGCGAGTTACCAAAATAGATGGATTGATGTGTGGTTCTTAGACGGCTTCTCTCCCGCACGTAATGAATCGATGTGGAGCGAGACAGTGATGAAGCAACTTAAGCCGCTGAGTAACCCCGGCGCAGTTGTCACCACCTTCACCTCTGCAAGTCACGTGCGTCGTACCCTGGAAGAAGCAGGATTTACCGTGAGTAAGCGCCCAGGTTTCGGAAGAAAGCGGGAGTGCATGACGGCCGCTTTAGCGGACAGTGCGAGCGTCCAGCAAGGGCCTCTTTTAACTGCATGGGATCAACCTGAGAACTGTCCTCGCCCCAAGACCTGTCTTGTCATTGGCGCAGGTCTCGCGGGCGCTCATGTGGCGCGCAAACTGGCAGAAAGCGGCTGTTACGTGACCTTGCTCGAGGGTAAAAGTCTCGCCTCCGGCGGCTCGAGTCAGCCTCAGGGTGTGATCTATACGCGACCGTCGCATAAGCACGGAAAACTCGCTGATTTCTCCTTAACTGCCTACTGTTTTTCCACGGATCATCACCAGCAACTATTTGACACCGAGCAGCTGTTAGATGGCGTTGACGGCGAAATGACCGGGTACATCCAGCTCAGCGACGAAGCAAAGCTCACCCGCTTGGTTGCTGCTTTCGACGATGAGGAGAGTCCTGTCAGGATTGTCAGCGCAGACGAGGCGAGCAGCATCTCGGGTGTAGAACTCGATCGAGTTGGCATGCACTTCCCGGACTCAGGTTGGCTTAACCCAGCGGGCGTCTGTAAAAAGCTAATCGAGCACCCAAGAATCAAGCTGATTGAGGGAGTGGGTACCACGAAGCCTAAGCTGCTGGCGCCCGGCATATGGGCAGTTGAAAACCAACAGGGACAGACCATCGCAATCGGGGACAGCGTGGTCGTCACAACCGCTTGGCAGGCAACCGAGAACCCTTTGCTAGACTTTCTACCCCTGCAGCCCATTCGGGGACAAACCACCCAGCTAAAGTCTGAGGGCGCATTAGCCAATATGAAGTGCACCGTATGTCACGACGGCTATACGCCGCCGGCGCGCGGGGGACAGCATTGCATTGGTGCAACCTACGGTCTCAACGAGACCACAACCGAAGAACGAGAGGAGGACCACCAGCAAAACCTCGCACAGCTCGCTTCGAATGTTCCTTCTCTCTCTGCGTCGTTACCTGCTTCATTGGGTGCAATGCAGGAAAGTCATCAGCCAATCACGGGTGTTGCTGCGGTGCGCTGCGCCACTAGTGACTACTTACCGATCGTTGGATCAGTGCCGGACAAAGCCTTATTTGATACAACGTTTGATGGATTACGCCACGATCGCAAACGGCAAATTGATGCACAGCAACCTAATATCGAGGGGCTGTGGGTCCTAACCGGACTAGGTTCGCGTGGACTCACATCGGCGCCCATACTGTCAGAAACCTTAGTTTCTATGATGTTTCAGCGACCACTCCCATTGCCGCGCTATTTGGTTCAGGCAGTGTCCCCCGCCCGTTTTTTGAGGCGCGAGTTAATCAAGGGAGGCTCGTGATGTTCGGACGGTTCCGCGCACTGCTCTCTCGATTCATTCCCAGCCCCCTGCTTCCACTCCTGGTGCTGAGCTTGCTACCAGATCGGACTTTGGGTGCTGAGACAGTTAGCGAGCGAATTACAATATATGACGTCAACGTCCTGGAGCGTCGCCCCTACGATCGCGACGTTTTCACACAGGGCTTAGCTATTGATTCAGGCAAACTGTGGGTGAGCTCAGGGCTTTACGGAAAGTCTTTTGTTGAACGGTGGGATTGGCGCGACGCTAACCGTGCGGACAAATTGAAAAGCGTGAAACATTTGGAAACTGTCGAGAGCGCCGACATTGCGGAAACTGGACCCGTTGAATCCACAAAAGAAGTAAGCAGTAAAAAAGAGCGCCTTGAGCTGCCTGACAGAGTATTTGCGGAAGGTCTGACAATGCATCGAGGCACGTTGTTCTTACTCACCTGGAAGTCACAAGAAATGTTCTCCCTGGATCCGGATCGACTGGAAATTACCGAGAGTTACCCGCTGCCAGGTGAGGGCTGGGGTGTTACGAGTATGGCGAAAGCCTTTGGATTTCAGACGGTACCTCGCAAATCCGCAAGTGGCGCGACGGGACTTTCCAACAGACTCTTTCAGTGACGTTGCGAGGCAAGCCACTGCCGCGCCTGAACGAGCTCGAGTGGATTGATGGGGAAATATGGGCGAACGTATGGCTGACGGATCAGATCGTCACAATCTCCCCCAAAACGGGCAAAATCACGGGTATTGTCGATCTGACTAATTTGCTCCCAGAGCACGAGCGAAGGCGTAATACTGACGTCCTTAACGGCATTGCCTGGGACCCTGAAACGGGAGACATATGGGTGACCGGAAAACGCTGGCCGGCCGTGTACCGCATCGAACTGTTGGAGCGTCAGTGAAGGAAGAGGAGTATTAGGAAACCAGTCCGAAAGAGCGCGAGCCAACCAATCCACAATGCGCCTACCGATGAAAACTCAGACCGGTTAACTGAGCTCGGGCACAAGCGAATGCGATAGCACTGGGAACGGCGAAACTATGTTGTCGCGACCTCACAAACCATGGCTGAGAGAACAGAAAGCGTAGGGCAACGGCCCGGACGAAAACAAATTAAAGATCCAGAACTGAAAGAAGAAAAACAGAGTAAAATCTAGAGACACGGGCGCACGGAAAGTCGAAATAATCTGGGCGCCGTTTAATAAGCAAAAGGAATCCCATGAACGCCGTTGTAA
>CBFIHK010000076.1:0-8957 GCA_965662305.1 Luminiphilus sp. | reverse complement strand
CATCGGCGACGACGAAGACTCGCACCTGGGCGACTTTATCGAAGACTCGACCGTCGACTCACCGGTTGACTCATCGATCGACGAAGGCCTGCGCGAAGCCACTAAAGACGTTCTCGGCAGCCTAACAGCCCGCGAAGCCAAAGTGCTGCGCATGCGTTTCGGCATCGACATGAACACCGACCACACGTTAGAAGAGGTGGGCAAGCAGTTCGACGTGACTCGCGAGCGCATCCGCCAGATCGAGGCGAAGGCTCTGCGCAAATTGCGCCACCCCACGCGCTCGGATCACCTGCGCAGCTTCCTCGACGAGTAGGTAGCAGCAAGCCATAGCAAGAACTGGAGAGGCGCACTATAATGCGCCTCTCTCAGCTGAACCTCGCTCTCGCGAAGGAAGCATTTCGCAGCGAGAACGCCGTAATTGAGGCGCACGCTTTTTAGAGTGAGGGAGCTTACCGAGGTAAGTGACCTAGTGAGAATAAAGCGAGCAACGAAGAGTACGACGTTCTCGCGAAGAAATTAGGGCCTATAACTCAGTTGGTTAGAGTAGCGGACTCATAATCCGTTTGTCCCAGGTTCGAGTCCTGGTGGGCCCACCATTTTAAACTGTCTCCATAAAAAGCAGCCGTACCCGTTTATTGAATGGCGTCAATCAATACCGAGTTGTACAAGCCGTTCCGGGATCTTTGGAGCAGATACTGAAGGCATGTTGGGCCCTGAGAGACTTTTGAGAAACTCTATGATGGCCAGACGCTCATCTTGTGTAAGCTGATCACCGAAAGTATGGCCCATGTTACCCCGACCAAATCCCGTAGTATCGTAGATGAACATCTGCTCGAGAGACTCACGGCTCAAATGCGGCGCAGCCCTCATGATACGGTCGCTCTTTTCCAGATCTTCACGAGATAGTGCTGAAAAAACCATTCCTAGGCTCTCGAGATCATAGGCATTCGGGTCCTCGTTCCTTACCCATATCTCCGGGCGGAGCTTCGAGTTCAACACCGCTTCAACGGTTGGCACCGATCCATTATGGAAGTAAGGTGCGGTTGCCCAGACCCCAACTAATGGCGGAGGGACGTAGCCTTTACCTTCGAGAGGAGCGTAAATAGTGCCTAGCTCAGGCTTTTCCTGCGCTGCAAAGTAGGTTTGGAGCTTCGTTATGTGTTCATTTACTGGTCCGAGCGCCTTTACGATTTCATTATACGCGGTATCTGTACGAACGTTTTCGTATTCCGTGCCATCATATTTCACCGTCCAAGAGCCTGGCAAGCTGAAGTCAGGGTTGTCTCCGGCTTTTGTATAACTACCGTGACACTTAAAACAAGCTCTAAAGTTATCCCAATCCTCCGGATAGGTGCGGTCGTGAAATATATCAGCACCCTTCTGAACCAGCTCTGCATCAAGCCTCTCTGGAAATTCGGGAGAGACAGTCTCTCGGGCGAAAGCTAAGGCTTTGGCTGTCGAAGCAACGTGATCGGCATGAATGTCGTTGGCATTCGCCTGTGTGCCCGTGAAGTTAAACGAAAAATGGCCAGCATCGTAGGGGTTACCATCTCCATACCAATAATCATATGACTTGTACTTCATCAACCACCACGGCATGGGGTTTACAGGTGGAGCCATATTGTTCTCGATTAAGTCGGTCAGCTCTGTCTTCACTGCGCTTATAGCGAGACCTTCGTTTTCCGGATCTGCGAGTGCCGCGCCGTGAGCCCACACACCGAAGGGACCATAATTGTCCCCGCGACTCGTCCTTTCGTCTACGAGGGGTTGCGCTGCGTAACCTCCGCTCATCAGCTCAGCCACGATCTTTCGCTCTGCTGTAGTCAGATTAGTCATAATTTGCAGCATATTCGGCCCTTCGGTTCCTTCCGGACGCGGAGGGTTTTGCATCACTGTATTGCTTCCCAGCCCCGCTATCACCTGTCCGTTTACCACTTCCGAGTGACATGCGAAACAGCTTAGGCCCTTGAGTTCTACGCCATCTCTCTCAAAGACAACTTCTCCCACGGAGATATCAGGCGCCACATCACGAGTGGGCGGCGATGGCAGGCTTCCGTTTACCAAAAATTTTCCATCTGCTGTGGATTTGTCATAACCTAGAGAGTCTTTTTCAGCAACTGCAGCAGCATCAAGCGCCCGCGTGAAGCTCAGCGGCATAGCTGAGTAAAACATCTTACCTGAAAAAATTTCTCTAAGACCCTCACTGGCCCGATCGGATAGGTGAGTCTCGTCGAAACCGAGATAGGTTAGGGAATCAGCATTGAGGGTTCGCTCAGTCGAAGACCCAGGCTCTATTGCGAAACTCATCATTGAGAAGAGACCAAGTATCGCAGTACAAACTAATACCCTGGGGGCTTTTTTTAGCGATTTAAAAATTACTAGCAAAATACGATCATCCTAAATAATTTTATACCGAGACTTTACTTTATAACTTTTTCTATAATTCGCCAAGTTATAAAATTTAGAGCACGCTCTCTGTCAAGGGTTATCCTATGGCTTTTAGAACATTTTGATGGTGAGCTATTAGTCACAGCGGGAGACGATCGCCCCATCTAGTTTTAGCCCGAACAGCTTGGGTGCTACGTTATTCACGTAAACAGGACCGAACGAGGGCTGGCTAAAGGGCGGCTTCGTGATTACTGGGCAGATTAGATGCGTGAGTTAAGGGTTGCTGCATTTTTATTTGTCGGTATTTATGACGGTACTTATTTAGATAATAATTATTAAAACTAAATAAAACAATCAGATAGGTTTACTATTCAACTCCCCCCGCCTCCACCAAATACAAATCTACGCAAGTCCAAGAAAGCCCCCAAAGCCCTATTAGCAAGGGCTTTTTTGTATATGCTCATTCCAAAGGCAACCAAAGAATTCTCGAAAAATCTAAGAAGATTGATGGTATCAATGATGGTTTTGAGCGATTAACCATAAACGATACCATCAAAGCGAGAGTGTTTATTGAGCATAAGCTAGCAGCTAAAGCAGCCTCAAACGCCAAACCTGAAACTCAAACCTACAAGCTGAGTGACGATGGCGGCTTATACGTCTTGATAAAGCCTAACGGCACCAAGGCATGGAGGTTTAACTACCGCTTCACTGGAAAGCAAAAACCACTGGCTGTCGATGTTTAGCCAGATATCAGCCTCAAGACAGTGCGCGAGGAACATCAAGAAGCAAGGCAGAATCTCGCGAATAGCATCGATCAAGGCAGTCAACTGCTTCAGTCCATATCACTGAAATGGTGCGCCGATATTCTTTCCCTGCTATTCGGTACCATTTTAGTGCGCCTCTGAGCACTGCGCCTCTTACTCTGACTCATGCTCCGAAGTTTGTAATCAACTACCGGAGCAGGTACTTGGCTTAGATATGCTAATTTTCAGAGACTTATCCTAATCCCCGCAAGACTCCAGCCGCAGCGCTTTCACTAGGCTAATGTTGGCGCGAAACTTGATACTCCAATCCATTATGAACGAAAACTTTAAACCTTCTTTTCAGATCTTGGTGTTTAGTGATCTAGATGGTAGCTTCTTAGACCACTCAAGCTACAGCTTTGAGGCTGCAAGACCTGCCTTGGACCAGCTGCGTGAGATGGGTGTACTGCCGGTTTTTGCCTCTAGCAAGACGGCGTCAGAAATACGAAAAATTCAGGAGAATATTGAGCTTACCGCACCGTTTGCATGTGAAAACGGTGCAGCATTCTACGTGCCTTCACAGCGAGCACCGCTAAAAATATTCGCTAGCAAACGACTGGAATGGATTGACGCAGTACATGAAGTGCGTGAAGTACTTGGCGCAAAGTTCTCTGGTTTCTCCGATTGGCAAGCAGAATATCTAGCAGAGATCACTGGACTCACGGCTGCCGAGGCAAGGCGCGCTCAGCAACGCGAGTTTACAGAGCCAATCCTCTGGCAAGATACTCCAGAGAAAAAACGCCAGTTTGAGGGCGCGCTTAGCGACTTAGGACTCATCACACAGGAGGGTGGTCGCTTTATCAGCATTCAAAGTCGCTTCGACAAAGGCAGCAGTACCAAATGGTGGCGTTCACAGCATGACCCGCTCAGAACCTGTGTCATAGCGCTAGGCGACAGCCCTAACGATGAGGCACTCCTCGACGCCGCAGACATAGCGATTGTCATTGAATCTGAGAAATCAAACCTTTTGCGCCCAAGGACTCCTTGCCGAGTGATTCGGACGTTGCTATCCGGGCCATCAGGGTGGAACGAGGGAATACAGGAAGCTTTGCGGCTGATTGAAACTGGGTAACTTAAAATCATCGTCAACGATAATTAAGGGCTAAAAGATGGCTGACTTTCATCAAAACGGAGTGATCACAACTCTGCACAATCTTGGGCAGCGCCCGCTTGACGATTTGGAGCAGGAGCTGTTGGGTTTCAGCACTTCCAATCCCATGGGTCTCGTGCTTCCGTCGCTTTTCTCAGAGCTCGAAGGCCCCGCGCTGGGGGGCATAATCGATGAGCTCACGAGAGTTCCGTACCTGAATGAGATCACGATCGGCTTGGATCGAGCTGACAAGACGCAGTTCGAGTATGCGCTTAAGTACTTTGCTCGGCTACCCCAGCGCCACCGCATACTCTGGAATGACGGTCCTAGACTGCGAGGTATAGATGAAAACCTCAAACGGATGGGACTGGCGCCAAACAATGAAGGCAAAGGCCGAAACGCCTGGTACTGCTACGGTTATATACTTGCGTCAGGTCGGGCAGACGCTGTCGCGCTGCACGACTGCGACATACTCACCTACGACCGCAGCCTTCTGGCGCGACTCATTTACCCGGTCGCGAACCCCAACTTTAGCTATGCGTTCTGCAAGGGCTATTACTCCCGGGTCGCTGGCAATCGAATTTCTGGCCGCGTTATGCGACTTTTTGTCACACCGTTGATCCGCGCGCTCAAGAAAGTAGGGGGGGCCTCCGATTTCCTCGAGTACATGGACAGTTACCGCTATCCGCTAGCAGGCGAATTCAGTATGCGCACCTACGCACTCAAGGATCTGCGCATTCCTAGCGACTGGGGACTTGAGGTCGGCGTTCTGTCGGAGATGAATCGGAGCTACGGCAACAATCGTCTATGCCAAGTGGACATTGCGGATGTCTACGATCATAAGCATCAGGACATTTCTTTTGAGGATCGCAACCAAGGGCTCTCGAAAATGAGCATGGATATAGCGAAATCCTTCTTCCGCAAACTCGCAACGAATGGAGATGTTTTTTCCCCAGAAATATTCCGTACTATCAAGGCAACCTATTATCGAATCGCGCTCGATTTCGTCGATACCTATCAGAACGATGCGATAATCAACGGGTTAGAATACGATAGACACACAGAGGAGGCTTCCGTAGAAATGTTCGCGAGCAATATCATGGAGGCCGGAGAACAGTTCTTAGAGAATCCGATGGAGAAGCCCTTTATTCCGAGCTGGAATCGTGTGATCAGCGCAATCCCAAACATTCTTGAGCAGATTGAAGCTGCGGTCGAAGCCGACCGGCATGAATTTATGCCCGATTGAGACACTGCCATGAGTAATAAGCAACGAGAGGAAGGCGAGCTCCTTCGCAGGGTGCGAGAGCACCTAAATGTCCTTTACCCTGATCTCGACACTTTGGCCATTGCTTCCGAGCTAATCAATATCATGGGCATAGCTCCTGAGGCGCCGCGCCCCATCCCGCATAAGAGTCAGTGGACCGAGGCCGACACGGTATTGATTACCTATGGCAACACCATCAAAACCGAGGGCGAGTTACCCCTTCTCACGCTTTCGCGTTTTCTCAATCGACATCTTAAAGACGTAATCTCGACTGTACATATTTTGCCTTTCTTCCGCTTTAGTTCGGACGACGGCTTCTCGGTAATCGACTATCTGTCGGTCAATCCTTCCCTGGGTAGCTGGGACCTGATAAAAGGCATCGCCAATGACTTCAGGATAATGTCAGACGTAGTCATCAACCATGTATCAAGCGAGAGTGAATGGTTTAAGAATTTTTGCAAGCGCATCGACCCTGGCAAAGATTACTTTATTGAGCCCGAGTCCGGCGCCGACTACAGCGCTGTAGTCAGACCAAGGAACTCTCCACTTTTCTCTACAGTACGAACCGCCGATGGCGACCGCGCGGTTTGGTGCACATTCAGCAGCGACCAAGTCGACCTCAACTTCCGCAATCCTCAAGTGCTTAAGGAATTTATCATTATCCTTCGCGAGTACCTCTCCCATGGAATATGGTTATTTCGAATGGACGCGGTCCCCTTTCTTTGGAAGGAATCGAGTGGTCCCTGCGTTCACTTGCAGCAAACTCATGAGATTATAAAGCTGCTGCGTACACTGCTAGAACACAAGGTACCTGAGGCTTTAGTCATCTGCGAATGCAACGTACCGAACAGAGAGAACCTCACTTACTTTGGAAACGCAAACGAAGCACACATCATCTACAACTTCTCCCTACCTCCCTTGCTTGTTTACACCCTCCTATCTGGGGATTGTCGACATCTAAAAACTTGGATGATGAGCATGCCACCAGCTCAGCTAGGTACTACCTATCTGAATTTTCTTGCCTCTCACGATGGAATCGGACTGCGCCCGCTAGACGGCCTACTCAGCAATGAGGAGAGAGACAAACTCGTGCTCGCAGCGCAGACTGCAGGTGGTAAAGTGACCTATCGACGAGCTCGCGAAGGCTACGACAAGCCCTACGAGCTGAACATATCGCTGTACGACTTATTGCAGGAGACATTCACCAAGACCGAAGATGCGTTAGGCTTTGAACGCTTCCTCAGCGCTCACACAATCATGCTCGCGCTCGAAGGAATACCTGCATTCTACATTCAGAGCCTTTTCGCTTCTCGCAACGATGTCGAGCGCTACGAACACACTCGCCGTAATCGCTCTATCAACAGACAGATCTGGCAGGAGGATGAGTTAGAAGCGTTACTGGACAACGCGGAAAGCATACATTCACGCACGTTTACCGAAATCACCCGCCGAATCCGCCTGCGGCGCAGGCAGACTGCGTTTCATCCTAATGCGACTCAGTTTACCCTTCATTTAGGACATGAGATTTTCGCCTTTTGGCGCCAAAGCATGGATCGCCGGCAGAGCATTTTCTGCATTAATAACATCAGCAATCAGACCCAAACCCTCTGCTTGGCCGAAATCAATTTGATAAGCACCAACACCTGGTATGATCTTATCACCGGCGTTCCTTACTTAGACATAGGCCAGCAGCTCGAATTAGCACCCTATCAAACTGCGTGGATAAGCAATTCGTAAAAATAGCGAACTGATTACTAGTCAGCCTCCCCCGCCTCCACCATATTCTTGTTGTAATTGAAACAACTGCTTCTTAAATGGGAGCGCCCCCTAACCATGAGCGAATTAAATTTTCGCTTCAAGCTTGAATATGTGCTTAGTCCTTTGATAAGAGGCACTTAACGGCAGATACTCATTGCCATGGCTAAATATGAGTGCTGAGCGTTAATCTGTTAGAACTACCACCAGGCGTAATAAAAAGAACCAACAATCAACACCACAAGACAGCTCATTAAATTAAAGCTGCTGCTTGTCGGCTGCTCGAGGAAACTTCCATCAACTAAAGCCCCTTCCTCGCTGTTAACCTGTTCACAGAGCGAAATTACAGCCGCCGTAAACAGACACAGGAAGAACACAATAGCGACCCTGTCCATGAAAGGCACTTCGGGAAACATTAGCTTACCGAGCAGAGAAAAAACTGCAGAGCCAATAGCTGCCCCTAATGCCCCATTGGCACTCACCCTGGGTGATGCTAAACCAAGTAGAAAAATGGCCACGATACCGGGCGTGAAGAAACCAGTAAATTCTTGAATATATTGAAATGCTTGGTCAAAGTTACCAAGAAGTGGTTTCGCAACAGCCATAGCTACGCACATGGCGATCACCGCTGTAACACGCCCAATAGCAATCGGGTCGTGCTTGTCAAAGCTGCGCATCAGTGGCAATAGATCTACTGTGAAGATTGTTGCAATCGAGTTGGCCATCGACGAAAGTGAAGAGACTATAGCGGCCATCAAGGCAGCAAAAACTAGGCCCTTGATACCCACCGGCAAAAAAGCCATGGCCGTGGGATAAGCCTGATCAGGACTATTTAGCTCCGGGTTTAGAATAAAAATGAGGATCCCCGGAAGCACTACGATCAAAGGCATCAGAATTTTTAGGAAAGCAGCAAATACTATTCCCTTCTGAGCTTCTGACAGACTCTTCGCCGCAAGCGCGCGTTGAATAATGTACTGATTGAAGCCCCAGTACGAAAGATTCATTATCCACATACCGCCTATGAGCACGGAAATGCCCGGCAGGCTCGCATAGTTTACGTTGTCCTTGGAAAGGATCATGTCGAATTTCGATGGCGCCAACTGCGTCAGATTTGTAAAAGCATTACCTAATCCACTCGTATTGGAAACTTCATCTAGCAACACGACGACAACAAATAGACCTCCTAAAATAAGCAGTGTCACCTGAATAATGTCAGTCAAGGCAACAACACGAAGGCCCCCGTATACAGAATAAATCAGTGAGAAGACTCCCAAAGAAACCATGCCAGTGACTAGGCTAGCACCGGTAATCGTCTCAATAGCTAAGGCACCGAGCCATAGCACCGAGGTGAGGTTAACAAATACGTAGACGCCTATCCAAAAAACGCTCATGGTCAACCTGACTCTATGGTCAAATCTTTGATCAAGAAATTGGGGCATCGTGTAAATTTCTTTCTGCAAGAACACCGGCAGCAAGTATTTCCCGACCAATAACAGGGTAATCGCTGCCATCCACTCATAAGAGGCAATCGCCATGCCGATTGCATAACCTGATCCGGACATGCCAATTATTTGTTCAGCACTGATGTTAGCCGCAATGAGTGAGGCGCCTATTGCCCACCATGGCAACGAACTCCCTGCCAAAAAATAGCTTTTCT
>CBFIHK010000075.1:8771-9103 GCA_965662305.1 Luminiphilus sp. | reverse complement strand
AGATTACGTTGATGACATCGCCCATTTTGTCAGGGTCAGAAACATCGGCCGGCGCCCAGTCACCGTGGGCATAAGCGCTGTTTACCAAGCCATCAATGCGCCCAAAAGCATCAACGCCCGCGCTAATCAACGCCTTACATTGCTCCGTGGAGGTCACATCGGTGCTCAGCGCAACCGCTTCACCCCCTAGGCTGCGGATCGACTCTGCGACCTCATCAAGGAAAGCCTGGTTGCGGGCGCCGAGTACAACCTTAGCGCCCTCAGCGGCCGCCAATTTGGCAAGCGTCTGTCCGAGACCCGGCCCCACCCCACTGATCACTATCACTTTGCCA
>CBFIHK010000075.1:0-8761 GCA_965662305.1 Luminiphilus sp. | reverse complement strand
GTAGTAACATCGTTTCATTCCTTAACCTGTCTAGTCTCAACCTATCTAGCCGCCCGGCATCTGCTCCATGACTTCTAAACTTTGTCTCACTCTACGCCCTATTTAGGGAGCTTGCGTCGCGATCAAGTACTTTACAGACCTCATCACAGACCCATTATCGCTTCGTTTACAAAGATCCCATGGCTGTTACACACCAGCATGGTCCGTTTGTGTGCTGGGCTCAGGTCTTCCCCCTTGCTAAACGGCAGGCATGGTTGGCACTCTACGCTCCTCATACAAGCTGTTTAAAAACAATAAAAGGAGGCATCCGGTGTCGACTCAAACAAATCGTGTTGCGGTGATCACAGGTGCAGCAGGTGGCGTTGGCCAATCAACCGTAAAAAAGTTTGCCGAGCAGGGCTACACCGTCATTGGCACCGATATCAGAGTGCCAGAAGGCTTGTTCGAACATCCAAGCGCCTCCTACCGTGCCTGCGATGTCACCAGTGAGTCAGACTGGCAAGCACTTTCAGACGCGGTTATCGTCGAGCACGGCAAGCTTGATGTCTTGGTGAATAACGCGGCTATTTTGATGACCTACACGATTGAGACGTCGTCGGTTGATGACTACAAGCGCATGATGGAAGTCAACTCGACCTCGGTCTTCCTTGGCATGAAGTTCATGCTCGATGCGCTGAAGAAAAGCGAAGCAGCATCGATCGTTAATATCTCGTCCTCGTCAGCCTTAGCCGGCTACCCTCACTTCATCGCTTACGGCGCAGCCAAAGCTGCGGTACGAAGCCTTACAATGAGTGTCGCTGTGCATTGCCAAACCAATCAGCTGCCAATTCGCTGTAATAGCGTTCACCCTGATGGAATCCTGACGGATATGACGAACAACATGGAGGGGACCTTCCCCGAGATGGAACCGCACCAAGCTATGAAGGCTTTCAGTTTCGCTTGCGAGCCAGAAGCGGTAACGGACGTTATTTACTTCCTCGCCAGTCACGAGTCACGCCATATCAACGGCGCCGAAATCAGAGTCGATAACAGCTCAACGATTCAGATGCCTTACCTGTAACCCAGTCGTCAACGCATAAAGCAATTGAAACGTAATGGGAGACGCGCTCTCGTCTCCTCATGAGCCCTATTTCTTACCGCCCATCGGCACTCAAGCGCTTTAAAGCGTCATCATGATTTTGACGACATCGTCCTCACGAGCGTCGAAGATACGATAGGCCTCGGTGCCCTCTGACAACGACATATGATGAGAGAATAAGCCCTCGGCTTTTAAGCGACCGTGTTGTAACAGCGGTATCAGACGGGGCCATTGATCAATGACCGAGGCAACACCTGCTCGGATCGTGATGTCCTTGTAAAGCACTTTCAACATCGGAAGCTGAACATCGGGCTGCGGCAATCCAATGAATGAAGCTGTACTGCCTCTACCGGCGATTTTGATGGCAAGCTCAACCGCTGATTTGGCGCCCGATGCTTCGAAGACACGAGGCACACCCGCGCCCTTTGTTCCGTCCATGATGATGGGAAGTGCCTGTGATGGCTCCAAAGCGGTTGCACCAAGCCCTGCAGCGTGGGCTCTGCGATTTGCGACGGGGTCGATGGCGTAAACGTTGGCAGCGCCGAGGGCAAAGGCTAGTTCGACGCCAATCAGGCCAATGGGACCAAGACCCACGACAGCGACGGTGTCACCTGGCTGCATATTGGTACGAGTCAAGCCAAAGTAAGCGGTGCACATCGCATCGGTGAGCAGAATACTGTGCTCATCGCTCACCCCCTCGGGAATCGGCTGCAAGGTCAGATCAGCCATCGGTACGTTCACAAACTCGGCCTGACCGCCATTTAGCCGTGTGCTGAGTCCGAAAGCTGTCCAGTGTTCACAGAGCTGTGTGTGGCCAGACAAGCAATGTTTGCATCGCCCGCAAGGTGCACCACCAGAGGCCAATACCTTCTGCCCTACTTTGTGCCGGTGAACAGACTCCCCTACCTCAACGATTTCACCCGCAAACTCGTGGCCAACACAAAAGGGGTCAACGCCCTCGCTGTAATTGGCCGTTCCCACATTGTCACCGTGGTACATGTGTAAGTCAGAGCCACAGATACTGCACCGCTCGACTTTCACAATGACACTGTTGTCCGTCGCTAGCTCAGGATCTGGGTAATTCTCGTATCGCACGTCGCGCGGACCATTGAAGACCAGGGCTTTCATCTAACACCTCTTTATCGCTGTTTTATTTTTATAACGTTATCAGACAGAGCTGCGCTGTTTTTTGCTCTGCCTGTTCGGCATTTCGCTCTATGTTCGCTCTACGTATGCCGCTTTCGATTTTTCGATGCGCCCGCAGCTCTCAGTGACATTCCACACCTTACGACGAAAATATGCGATTTGACGAACGACTCAACCAAAAATCTCGCAACCGGGAAGATGATGACAGGAAGGTAGGCGAAGAAATCCTCCCGATCTGACCCCTGCTAGTGACGACAGCAGTACTCACACTAAGAGCAGTGGCAGAAAGTGCGCTTGGTGCACCGATATTCGTGCGAAAACGCGCCGCAAAACAAGGTAGTCCATTTGTTCTAAAAATCATGGGCGGCAGCCATTCCCTCGCGTCCCCTGCTGAGACACACTAGTTATACAGAATTCCGACAACTGTAATTGGTCGGGACCTGCATTACGGTGGCAGATGTGCGTTTTTTAACGGGTCAAATTGGTTGACTCAGAGACGATGTCTGGCAATGTGAACGCTGACGGCAGAGTCTGTCCGCCTAATAACTCTAACAATGAGGTTAAAACTATGAAGCCATGTAGTCCTAAGACGCTACTTGCGACGGCTGTTCTCGCCGCGCTAACCGCGGAAACCGCCTTTGCGCAGCTTGAAGAAGTGATTGTGACGGCAGAGCGTCGCGAAGCGAGTCTTCAAGACACACCTATATCCATTGAAGCCCTGACTGAACAAGACATTCAGGAGCGCGGCATCAACAACAACTTGGATATGATTAATGAAGTCGTTGGTGTTAATGGTTATGGCTCTCCACAAGGTGGCTCATCTACAGCCTTCATTATCCGCGGTATCGGCGATGGCGCACCGCAGATTTCACTCGACCCAGCGGCTGGTCGCTATGTGGATGGCGTATACATTGGTAAGAACCAAGGTAGCTCCCCCGACATCGTAGACCTCGCACGAATCGAAGTTTTGAAAGGCCCTCAGGGTACTCTGTCAGGTCGTAACTCAACATCAGGCGCTATCAACTACATCAGCAAGGCGCCCTCAGACGAGATGGGCCTTACTGTGCGCGGCACAGCGGGCAACTACGGCACTCAGGAATATTCGGTGCGTGCAGATATACCCTTCTCTGACTCGTTCCGTACTGCGATTTCTTTCAGCGATCGCCAGCGTGACCCGTTCTATGACAACACAAATCCCGACGTCGAAGGGTTCAACAGCGTCGATCGTGACGGTTTCCGAGTTGCGCTTGCCTGGGATGCAACTGACCGCTTGAGTGTTGACTATGCCTATTCGAAGAGCAACGTAAACGGTGAGCAGGATAACTGGAACGCTCCATCAGGTTTCAACCCAACGACAGCGGCGTTGAATGGCTATCTGGCAGCGGGCGGTGACCCAGCGAATGTGCCTATCGACAGCACATCACAAATCGCAACGGTTGGAGCGATTGCGGGCGGCGTCGCCCAGTCGGTTCAATTTGGTTTGTTACCCAACATCCCCCAGATACAGCAGTTCCTCGGCTGGTCTAATGATTATCTCGGGTGGGCAAACGGTGTTTTAGATAATCGCAACAACCACTTTGGTGCTGGCTCGGGTGATATCAACAGCTTCGCCGAAGTTGAAAATGAAACACACACACTGACGCTGAACTACGAGCTGAGTGATTCGGTCAGCATTAAGTACATCTACGGTGATCGCACAATGAATGATCGCTCGCAGAGTGATCTTGATGGTATCGATAACTCAGTTGGTTCTGGTGTACGAAGCGGCTTGAGCCTGCAAACGATCGGTGGTGCCTTGTTTGGACAAGTAGTCCCTACCTCGCTGCCCTTCTGTACCGCAAACTTCCAAGTTGGGCTTTGTCCAGCTGGGCAAGAAGCAGCTTTCACCATGATTCCGATCGTATCGGATGACCCTCGTGATCCAACCGCAACACCGTACAATTTCCAGTTGGCGCTCGATATGATCTCGGCGATTAATGCCAATGGTGACGACGGCATTTTCTGGACTGACCTCGCCAACCGCTACGAGCAAGAGAGCCACGAATTACAGATTCTTGGTTCAACTGACTCGCTCGATTGGGTTGTCGGTCTCTATGATTGGGAAGACTACGGCGAGATGCGCAACGTGCAGAACCCTACCTTCGGATTGGCGGCCTCTGCAAGCCGGGGATTTGACGTTGGCGGTGACGCTCAGTCTGTCTTTGGTGAAGTGACGTGGCGTGCATCCGATAAGTGGTCATTTACCGCAGGTCTTCGTTACAACGACGAAACCAAATACATGACCTACCGCTGGCGCGATTTCCCAGCAGGTGGCGTTGCAGCATGGATTGGTTCGGCTATTGGCGACTCGATCACAAACCACCTCACCATCGTAGGCACGGAGGCATTTGTTAGGGCCCAGTTCCCTGCAGGAACACCTGAAGAGTTCATTCAGCCTGTGGTTGACGGAGCAATAGCCAGTCTCACAATGCAAAACACGCCAAGAAGCCTCACATTTGGCTACGTCGGTGGTCTTGAGGGTATCGGCAACATTCCGGAAACACCCGGGGTTTACGGCAACTACAACAAACAGGACTTCAGTAATACGTCGGGACGCTTGGTTGCCAAGTACAACCTGGACGACAACACCAACTTCTACGCAAGCTACACCACGGGCTACCGTGCGGGCGGCTTCAACGGTGGTGCGTTCAACCGTGCTACGGGAACAGGCGATGACTATACCGAAGAGACAATCGCTAGCTTCGAAGTGGGTGTGAAGTCTACATTGGCTGATGGCCGACTTCGCATCAACGGCGCTTACTACAGCTACGAGTACGATGATGTACAGGTAAGTGTTGTTAAGACCGACGAAGGTGCGATCTCAACAGACGTGGTTAACGCGGCGGGCTTTAGCACAGACGGTCTTGAACTTGACATGACATGGTTAGTAACCGACTCGCTCCAGTTGCGTGCGCAATATGCCTACACTAACCGTGACTTCGACGAGTACCCTGCTTACTTGGGCCTCAACATCCAACCCACACAGGGACTAACGCCAGATAACCAGTACAACGTCATTATGGACTGGCGGCTTTGGAGTGGTGCGGGCAGCGACCTAGCGCTTCAATTGTCTGCTGCTTACACTGAAGAGACGGTGAGCATCAACTCGGTGCCCGGCAACTACGGAGACGCAGCCAACCCAATCCCTGTAAACCTTGATCAGCCAGTCAACCAAGACCGAACACTGGTGAATGCACGCTTAACGTGGAATAGCGAAATGGATGACGGTCGTAACCTCAACGTTGCTTTCTGGGGTCGCAACATCACTGACGAAGAGTACCGAACGTTTGGTTACAACTACGGTCCGGGGCTTGGTTACTCGGTACACCAATGGGGCAACCCAGCAACTTACGGTGTCGACGTTCGCATCGACCTATAAGTTGACTGCTTGATCAAAACCCGCCGCATGGCGGGTTTTTTTTGCCTGAAATCCCTAGCTGTTTGTTACTCATAAGACGGTATATGCTCGTGGAGATGCTTGGAGGAGTTCAGAACCATGAGTGATCTTTATCCCAATGGATATGCTTTGGTCATCGGTGGCAGTGGCGGCGTGGGCACAGCTATTTGCCAAGAGTTAGTCGCTAACAACATACCGGTGTTACTGACCTACAACAGTAACCGTGAGCGGGCCGAACAGCTTGTGAATGAATTGGGGGGAGGCGAAGCCGCCGTATCTTGTGAACAGGTGGCCCTGCAAGACCTTTCGACTCTAAACCATGCAATTGATGCTGGCCTCGCTCAGCACGGGAGATTGCACTCGGTGTTCATCGCCACAGGCTATGACATCCCGCAGTCACCCATTTCAGACGTGACGCCAGAACTCTGGCAGCGAGTAATGCGCTCGGACGCCGAGGGCGCTTTTAACGCGATACACGCCACTCTACCGCGCTTACGCGAAGGCGGTGGCGGTAGTTACGTACACATAAGCTCTGCTGGGCTCTTAAAGTATCCGCCGCTGGATATCCTCAGCGTTGCCCCCAAGGCGGCCGTCGAGGAACTGATAAAAGGCGTCGCAAAAGAGGAAGGTATCAATAACATTCGGGCGAACAGCATCGCCATTGGTGTCATCGAGACCGGGATATTTTTGCGGCTTAAGGAACAAGGCGTCTTTGACGAAGCGTGGATTGAAGGCGTTAAGAGTGCTCTCCCGCTGAACCGATTCGGGCAGCCTCAGGAGGTTGCCAAGATGGCAGTATTCCTCGCATCAAACCATGCCGCCTACACCACGGGGCAGCTCATTCCTGTCGATGGCGGCTTTGGCGTTTGAGGCTACGCATCCTTAAACTACAAAGCGCTGAGCCTCGAATGGATGCGCGCTAAACATCGGCTAGCCTTTGTTCTCAAGGCGAATATCGCTCAATAAAGTAAGCCGAGTAAGGTGCGCTTACGATAAATGGGTTTCGATAAACGCCGCTTGAATCGTACGTTTATCAAACTTCTCGGTAGCGCCCCGCGCCAGTGGGTCCTGAGTCAGCTCAATAAACTTAGGCACCTTGTAGCCAGCGATACGTTTCTTGAGCGCCGCTATCAGCGCCTCCTCAGAGAGTGAAGCGTCTGCCACTCTAACAACCATCGCTAACTCTTCACCCATGGCATCATCAGGCACGCCGAAGACAACGCATTCTTGCACACCCTCTATTTGATAGCAGGCCTGCTCTGTATCCCCAGGATAAATATTTTCACCACCGCGAATAACAATGTCTTTGATGCGACCTGTAATGTGAACGTAGCCATCGTCAGCGACATAACCGACATCGCCCGTTTTCATCCAACCATCAGCGGTAAACACCGCATCGTTCGCCTCGGGCTTATTCCAATACCCTAGCGTGCAAGACACGCCGCGCATCTCAATTTCTCCCGCTTCGCCCAAAGGAAGAATGGTGCCGTCAGGTGCCGTGCAGCGAATATCCATGATCGGCGACTGAACGCCGGCGGCATCGGGCTTTGCATCAAATACTGTGCCCGCCGCCTGACTTCCAACGGCTAATGTTTCCGTCAAACCATAACCGCCTGACGCATAGGCTTTATCAATTTTTGCCTCGATAATGGACGGCAGATCCGAAGGCATTGCAGCGCCACCCGAGGAAACGCGGTGCAGAGAAGAAATATCAAAATCAGCCAGATTAGGTTGTGTCAGTAAGTCCTTCACCAAAGCCGGCACACTGCTGAACAACGTGACACGCTCAGCCTCTATCAATCGTAGCGCCTCTTGTGCGTCCCACTTGGAAATCATGACGATTCCTTGCGCGGTCACCAACGGCAGGACAAAAGACCCTAACAGCCCTGTGGCGTGGAAGAGCGGCACGTTGAGCAGCGCCTTCTCTTGCGTGGCGCCACCACGCAATTCGCGCAAGCCCCCTTCTACGGCCATCGTCAGCATGCCGGTGAACATCATGTTGAATACCGCCTGCGAGAGCGCTTGCTGACAGTGCACCACCCCCTTGGGCGTACCTGTGCTACCCGAGGTATACAGAATCAGGCAGACGTCATCGGCTGCGGGAATAGCAATATCACGCGGTGCTTGATTACTGACAGCATTCTCAAAATTGATACCCCGCTGCGACCCGGGCACCGCACGGTCGTATACGATGAGCCGTCTATCCGTTTCCAGCTCATTCTCGAGCATGGCCGCGCGCTGATCGTCGCAGAGCAGCCAGGAGGCACCGCAGTCGCGAACCGCGAAGGCAAGCTCGTCAGCTTGACCCCAGCTATTTATCGGGACAACCGTGGCACCGGCCAAAAATGCCGCGGTAAAGCCAATTAGCCACTCAGCGTTGTTGCGCATCGCGATGGCAAAGCGGTCGCCTTTTTTCAGACCATTTTGTTCGAGGTAAGCGCGAAGCGTATCGGCTTGCTTAAAGAACTGCGCAAAGGTTAGTCGAGTATCACCAGCAACGATGAAGCCTTGATCTCCGTGCCCGCGCGCGTTCTGAATAATCTCAGTCAGTGTTTTTGGCGCATGCTTGTAACCGCGCATTTCACCGCGCTCAGTGATTAAAGGCTCTACCTCGAAGAACGCTGCCTCGCTGGTGAGTTCGCTAATCGTTGTTTTTATAGACACGGCCTTGTCCTTTCTTCTGTCGCTTATCGTCTCTTGCTTTGCTTGAGTACGGCAACTTTTGTTATTCAATGTGCATGAGTTTACTGAGTTAAGCGTCCACAAATCGATCGGCTTATTTTCAGGCATCTAATCCATTTGAGGGCACCTTAATCCATTTGCATCTGTGACCGTTTTGGGCAGGCATCGCCGAGTGGGTATACTCGTCGTTTTTAACAATCAGGCGACGTTCACCCATGATGATTGCAACTGACACTCCACGATGCCCTCTTCCCATGCCGATGGGTTGGTTTCAAGTCCTGTATTCGCATGAACTCGCCGTAGGTGATGCAATTCCCGTCGAGTACTTTGGACAGGAACTCGTTGTATTCCGAACAGAAGCCGGCGAGGCAAAAGTGGTCGACGCGTTCTGTCCTCATATGGGCGCTCACTTGGGTTAT
>CBFIHK010000074.1:0-9135 GCA_965662305.1 Luminiphilus sp. | reverse complement strand
AGATCAACGCGCAGAACTGCGTTCACTGCAAAACCTGCGATATTAAAGATCCGTCTCAGAATATACGTTGGGTGACTCCGGAGGGTCTCGGAGGGCCAAACTATCCCAACATGTAACTAAAGCGCTTTTAGGTTCCCTGCTAGGCTAGTTATTGGCCAGCAGGGAAAAACGCTCTCCCCCACTAAAGATATTTCCATCTTCATCAGCTAGCTCCACCAAGCGATACCAAGCCGCTCTCGTGAAAAGCGCACTGAGACCATTCGGAAGGTTTACGTAAGAAGCACCCGCGGCTCGGGCCTCAGGTTGTAAACCTGTTTCTGCATCGAGTTGAAAAAGACCGCCTGTGTTGAGAATAAGCGCTAGCGCTGGATCATCCTCTGCCACCATGTACGTCGCGTCTACTACCATGAGTGGATGCATTGCGACGTCTACTTCCACTTTCTCAACAGGCGTTACCAGGTAGTAGCAACCATCTTCCTCGCGGCGTAGTAAACCCGCAAATAGCCTTACGAGCTCATATCGCTTAATTTCAGAGCCTTCGTGAAACCAGCGGCCGTCTCGATCGATCGCAATATCCAAGTACCCGCAGTTAGTAGGATGCCATTTATCCAGTGGATAGGGCTGACGGCCGTTCACGCTACCCGCGAATGCTGGGGCGTCCTCGGACGCCTCAGATGCTACTGAAGCGTTTTGGATTAATCTGGCGTAAGCATCATCCGTCATTCAGTCGCGTCCGATACGTTGCGCTAGCGGACAATTACAGTACCCCGGCGACGGAGATCGGCAAGGAACTCAGTGAACAAAAGATCCGCCTGAACTTGCTTAACCTCATCTACGAGGGCTTGCTTCTCTGACGTAAGGAGCGTGTCCTCGCTTCCCGCTGTAACCCTTGCAAGCTGGACAAGGGCGTACCCCCCTGAGGCCACACCAATGGCGCTCACTGAGTTTGTATCGCTAGCTTGCTTTGCAAACGCCGCTTGCAAAACTTCGGGAGGCAGAAGTGTGTTCTGGCGTGTGGCTGCCAACTCAACGCGCCACTCCAGATCTTTGTTTTCAGCGATACTCTCCAACGATTCGCCCGAGGCAAGTGCGGCGTTAACGTCAGCCACCAGCTCCTCAAGTTTTGCCTCGCGCTCTTGGCGCTCGAGCGTTGCGACGATCTCACTACTCACCTCTTGTAGTGGCTTTGAGCCCTCCGGAAGTCGCTCGTTCACTCGCAGTGCAACGAATCGACTACCACTCAGTTCAATAACGTCACTGTTGTTACTTTCAACAAACACGTCATCTGCAAAAGCAGCCTCGCGCACAGCGACCTCATTGAAAATACCCTCACCTGTACCGCGAGAGAACGGCGCTGATGTGGCGACAGCTACGCCAAGCTCAGTAGCGGCGCTTGCCAAATCATCCGACGTAAATACCGCGTCTCTGAGATTGTCGACAGCTAAAAGAAGATCGCGCTGTGATTGTGCCGTGCGCAAATTGTCTTCGATTTCAGCCCTGAGCACTTCGTCTGATACCTGAGCAGCCGCTGTGCGCTGTTTTAGCAATATAAAATGGGTCCCGGCTTCAGTCTCGACTGCGCCGGAAACCTCGCCGACGGCCAAGGTGGCAATCGCTGCCTCCATTGCATCAGGGAATACCGAGCCATCGGTGTATCCCAGATCGCCGCCTAGAGATGCAGAACCGATGTCATCTGAAAGCTCTTGGGCAATCGATGCGAAATCATCTCCGCTTGCCAGCCGAGTGCTAACAGCATCGACTCTCGCCTGGTATCCCGCGGAATCTTCGTCGTCCGCTTGCGTAAGGAGAATATGCGCCACCTCGGACTCTGCCTTGGATTCATATTCAGCCAATGCATCCGCCAACTGCGCCGCAACTTCTGCTGGATCCACTGGTTGGGCGTACATATCAGGCGTGAGGAGAATGTAATCGGCGACAACGCGCTCAGGCTGCGCAAATTGCTCGATGTTGGATTCGTAGTATTCGCTAACTGCCTCCTGCGACGTAGCGCCCTCCGCGACTAAATTAGTCTCACTAACGACTAGATAACGAACATCCCTGCGCTCTGCCGCAACGTTTATCGAGGCGCCTGTCTCCATAGGCGTAACAAATGCGGCATCGCTGACGAAAGATTGTAGTTTTTGGAGACGGTCTAGATTTTCCTGATCTGCTCTGAACTGGCTGTTTGTAAGTCCATTGGACCGTAATATGTCGCGATAATATTCGGCCGAAAAGCCTCCATCTAATTGGAAAGCGGGATTACTGGTGATCGCTCGACCCACCGCTTTTGGGGACGATGCAATTCCCAATGATGCTGCATAGTCAGACAAAAGCGCCTGCTCAATCAATCCATTTAGCACCGAGGGACGCAATAAATCGTCATCGAGGAACGACGGGTCTATTTGGTCGCCATAAAGCTCAGTGAGCTGTCGTCGCTGACGCTCAATCGCAAACTGAAGCTCATTTAGTGAGATCTCCTCACCGTTAACCTCTGCCGCCCCCGACTGTGAATTACCAAATGTTAAGGACTCTGCACCCGTAAGCACAAAGCTTAATACAATGAGGCCAATGACAACTAATACCCATGGGCTTCTTACCCCTTCACGCATGCTTTGAAGCATTACCCTTTCCCTTAAATACTGTTTTTCTATCTATCAGACGCAAAAAGGGCGCCCTAAAGCGCCCCAAGCTCTCGGCCCCAGCCGAGATCTTAAACCTTTATGAGTTGCAGGCGTCTTTAAGAGCCTTGCCAGCTTTGAATCCGGGCGTGTTAGAAGCGGCAATTTTGATTGTTTCACCCGTTCTTGGGTTGCGGCCATCACGTGCTGCACGTGCTTTTACCGAGAACGTACCAAACCCAACAAGAGAAACACTACCACCTTTTGCAAGCTCGCCACTGATTGCTGCAACAGCTGCATCGAGCGCACGGCCAGCGGCTGCTTTTGGGAGATCTGCTTCAGAAGCGATAGCATCAATTAATTCATTTTTATTCACGATAGACCCTCGTTAAATTGCTGTAGTGATTGCTTGAAACGCCCGATCAGACTACCTATGAGACCTATAAGGGTCAATTAGCAAAAGCGCATTTCTTACTTTTTTTTCGCTAAATGGGGCCTATAACGCGTCAATGAGACATTGACGCGTTGCCATCGCTCTCAGCACTCGTCGCTGACGCTAAACTAGTTCCGCTTTGGGCTTCCAAATAAGCCTCATCCGAGAGAGGTGTAGGTGACGATTCAAGCGCTACCTGAAGCACCTCGTCAATCCACTTTACGGGCTTAATATCAAGATTGTCCTTAATTTTGTCTGGCACTTCTGCAAGGTCGCGTTCGTTTTCCTGTGGGATAATCACCGTCTTGATTCCCCCTCTTCTCGCGGCCAAGAGTTTCTCCTTGAGTCCACCGATCGCAAGAACCTCACCGCGCAGCGTGATTTCGCCTGTCATAGCAACATCGGCGCGCACGGGAATGCCCGTTGCAACACTTACGAGCGCGGTACACATTCCGATCCCCGCACTGGGTCCATCTTTGGGTGTCGCACCCTCAGGCACGTGGATATGAAGATCGTGGCTGTCATGGTATTTCGCAGGAATCCCCAAACCCTGAGAGCGCGACCGTACGACGGTCATCGCGGCCTGTATCGACTCCATCATGACATCACCGAGACTACCCGTTCGAACGTGGCGCCCTTTGCCGCTAACTGAGGCGGCCTCAATGGTGAGCAGCTCGCCGCCGACTGAGGTCCAAGCTAACCCGGTCACCTCACCCACCTGATTGGCTTCATCAGCAACGCCAAAGGTAAACTTACGAACACCCAACAGTGATTCAAGATTATCAGAGTTAACTTCTTGCCCTGGTTGCCACTCTTCGAGTGCGATTTTTTTAACCACTTTTCTACAAACCTTGGCGAGTTCTCGCTCCATCGCTCGAACACCTGCCTCACGGGTGTAATAACGCACGACATCAAGAATGGCATCATCAGCGACTGATATTTCGTCTGCTTTGAGACCATTGACCTTAATTTGCTTAGGCAAAAGGTACTTGCGCGCGATGCTCACCTTCTCATCTTCGGTATAACCGGGGATGCGAATAACCTCCATACGATCCAGAAGCGGACCAGGAATATTCATGGTATTCGACGTGCACACAAACATGACATCCGAAAGGTCGTAATCGACCTCTAGGTAGTGGTCGTTGAAAGCGTGATTCTGCTCTGGATCCAGCACCTCTAGCATTGCTGACGCTGGGTCACCTCGATGATCCATGCCCATTTTGTCGATCTCATCAAGTAGGAACAGCGGGTTCTTAACCCCCACCTTGACCATTTTTTGGATCAACTTACCCGGCATCGAGCCAATGTAGGTTCTTCGATGTCCGCGAATTTCAGCCTCATCACGTACGCCCCCAAGCGCCATTCGCACGAACTTACGGTTAGTGGATTTAGCGATAGATTCCCCTAGCGAGGTTTTCCCCACACCCGGTGGTCCTACAAGACAAAGAACGGGGCCTTTAAGCTTGCGTACTCGCTTTTGAACTGCAAGGTATTCGAGTATCCGATCTTTGACCTCTTCGAGCCCGTAATGATCCTGATCTAATATCGACTGCGCACGCTTTATATCGTGCTTAATCTTGCTGCGCTTTGCCCAAGGCAGGCCAACCAACCAATCGATGTAGCCTCGAACAACAGAAGCCTCGGCAGACATCGGAGACATCATCTTGAGTTTGTTCAGTTCGGCGTTCGCCTTCTCACTGGCTTCTTCTGACATCTTTGCTTCAGTAATCTTATTCTGAAGCTCATCAATCTCATTAGGCGCGTCATCCATTTCACCGAGTTCTTTCTGGATGGCCTTCATTTGCTCATTCAGGTAGTACTCGCGCTGACTTTTTTCCATCTGCTTCTTAACGCGCCCACGGATCTTTTTCTCAACCTGGAAGAGATCAATTTCAGAATCCATCAGACCCATGAGGTGGTCAATTCGACTTTTAACCGATGCCATTTCGAGGATGTTTTGCTTCTCCTCGAGATCCACTGACATATGCGCAGCAATGGTGTCAGCCAGTCTGCCGGGATCGTCAATACCCGACAGCGAGGTGAGCACCTCGTTGGGCACCTTTTTGCTAACGTTCACATATTTTTCGAAGTGTGCAACGGTTTCTCTGATTGTGCCGTCAACCTCTGCCTCAGTTAATTCGTCGCACTCCAACTGACGCACGGTTGCTAATGAAAAATCCTCGCCACTATCTATGGCTACGACAACAGCGCGCTCACCACCCTCGACAAGTACCTTGATGGTGCCATCGGGTAGCTTCAAAAGCTGAAGAATCGTCGATACGGTACCAACCTGATAAAGGTCATCAACACCCGGGTTGTCATCACCGGCTTCTCGCTGAGCCACAAGTAACACCTGCTTGGAGCCAGACATGGCATGTTCCAGAGCCTCTATGGAACGCTCCCGACCGACGAAGAGTGGTAAAACCATGTGTGGATACACGACGACGTCGCGCAGCGGTAAAAGGGGTAGTTGCAAAGGCGTGCTATCGCTCATGATCATCTCCAAATTCACAAGTAAGAGATGGGGGGACAGTGAAGAAACTCAACCCCCTCAATGAATTAATGCAAAATTAATTCGAATATTGTCGGCTCAGGCCGCTCCGGATGACTGCAGGCGATGATGAGCACGCGAGCGAGCCCCACACTGCTTACTTAGGCGTCTTGAGCAGCGACAGACTCGTCAGGCGTTTCATATACCAGTAATGGCTCAGAGTCGCCGTTTATGACCGACTCATCAACAACGACCTTCGCAATCCCCGTCTGAGACGGAATGTTGTACATGGACTCCAACAGCACGTTCTCCAAAATAGAACGCAAGCCTCGGGCGCCTGTCTTTCGCTCCATAGCTTTGGCTGCTACGGCGCGCAATCCATCCTCGCGAAAATCGATTTCGACGCCTTCCATATCGAACATTTTGTGATACTGCTTGGTAAGCGCATTTTTTGGCTCGGTAAGAATCTGCACCAAGGCATCAATGTCTAGCTCTTCGAGCGTAGCAATCATTGGTAGTCGCCCAACAAACTCGGGAATCAATCCGTATTGCACCAAGTCCTCAGCCTCAAGGTCGACGAGACTCTCGGCGAAATCTTTCTTATCGGACTGTGCTTTCACGTCTGCCGAGAAGCCAATACCGCCTTTATCTGAACGGTTTTGGATTACTTTATCGAGCCCTGCAAACGCACCACCGCAAATGAATAGGATGTTGCTGGTATCAACCTGCAAAAACTCTTGTTGCGGGTGCTTGCGACCACCTTGCGGTGGTACCGATGCGATGGTGCCCTCGATAAGCTTGAGGAGGGCCTGCTGAACACCCTCACCGGATACGTCCCGCGTTATGGACGGGTTGTCTGATTTGCGAGAGATCTTATCGATCTCGTCGATGTAGACGATACCCATTTGCGCCTTGTCGACATCATAATCACACTTCTGAAGCAGTTTTTGGATGATGTTCTCGACGTCTTCTCCCACGTATCCCGCTTCCGTCAGTGTGGTCGCGTCAGCGATCGTAAATGGCACATCTAACATCCGTGCCAATGTCTCGGCGAGAAGCGTCTTACCTGACCCTGTGGGCCCAACAAGCAAAATGTTCGACTTGCCTAGTTCTACATCAGAATTTACCCCTTCACCCGTGCGGAGCCGCTTGTAATGGTTATACACAGCAACAGAGAGCACGCGCTTGGCGCGCGACTGACCGATAACGTATTGATCGAGAATATCGTTGATTTCACGCGGCACAGGGAGCTTGTCAGACGACTCAGGCGCAGCAGTTTCTTGTATCTCTTCCCGAATGATGTCGTTGCAGAGATCGACGCACTCATCACAGATAAATACAGACGGACCCGCAATTAACTTACGAACCTCATTTTGACTTTTGCCGCAAAAAGAGCAGTAAAGTAATTTGCCGTCTTCGGTGGTGCTGTCACCTGTCATTCGTTCTAGCCCTGTACTCGTACTTCGTTATTACACAACGATGATAGTTTTCTACGCCTAATGCAAGGCGACAGATCTAGTTTGCGGAAAAAGCGTTTAGCGAGCGCTTATCACCTGATCGACAAGCCCGTACTCAACGCTTTGCTCAGCGCTCATAAAGCGATCACGCTCAGTATCTTGCTCAATGACATCGAGCGGCTGTCCGGTGTGGTCAGCAAGCAAGCGATTCAATCGTTCCCGCAAGAACAGGATTTCTTTTGCCTGGATCTCAATATCGGTCGCCTGACCCTGTGCGCCGCCGCTCGGCTGGTGAATCATTGTACGTGCGTTCGGTAAAATAAGGCGCTTGCCTTTGGTCCCACCGCTCAGCAAGAACGCTCCCATCGACGCAGCCTGGCCGAGGCACATCGTGCTTACTTCAGGCTTTATAAACTGCATGGTGTCGTAAATTGACAAACCTGCCGTTACAGATCCGCCGGGGCTATTGATATAAATGTGGATATCTTTGTCTGGATTCTCCGACTCGAGGAAGAGAAGTTGCGCCACAACAAGATTAGCCATCTGATCTTCTATGGGCCCAACGATAAAAATCACGCGCTCTTTTAGTAGGCGCGAGTAAATATCGAAAGATCGCTCACCTCGCGAGGTCTGCTCAATGACCATTGGCACGAGCCCAAGTGCTTGCTCGTTTCCGACTTCGAATCGTTGCGCCATGATCGGCTCCTCTTAATACCTGTAAAGACTACTGCTGGCTCGCCTCACGAGCTCTCTGTAGTGCGTCCTGATAACCCGTTGCTTCTTCAGTGATATTGGCACTCTCAAGAAGCTTTTCAACCACAGTGTCCTCTAGAACACGTGACTCGATGCCCATCAACTGCTCATTGTCCTCGTAGTACCAATTGATGACCTCGGTGGGATCTTGATATGTGGAGGCAATATCCTCGATCAGCTCTCGTACTTTATTGGGTTCTGCACGAACGCCCAAGTCTTGAACGAGCTCGCTGACCAATAAACCGAGCTTAACGCGTGTTTCAGCACGCTCAGTAAACATCTCATCAGGGAGAATACTCTTGAGATCCATCTCTGGACTTACGGCACCGCCGAATTGCTGGAACATCTGTCCACGCAGTGCGTCGGTCTCTTGCGCAATTAAGCTACTTGGAATCTCAAGCGCTGGGTGCGCTTCGATGATGGCATCCATCACCTGCTGCTTGACGTGTCCGTCCACGGCAGCTTTGAGTTCACGCTCCATGTTTTTACGCACTTCCGCTCTGAAGCCGTCTATATCATCGCCTTCTACGCCGTAAGCAGCAAACAACTCAGCGTTTAATTCCGCAGGCTCGAGTGCCTTTACTTCCTTAACACTTACCTTGAACTCAACTGCCGCGCCTTTGAGCTCTTCCGAGTGATAATCCTCAGGGAAGGTAAGCTCAAGCGTTCGCTCCTCACCCGAAGAGGCGCCAACAAGACCATCCTCGAAACCGGGAATCATTCTGCCAGAGCCAAGCTCGAGTGCCGTATCGGTGCCTGAACCGCCCTCGAACGCCTCTCCATCTTTGAAGCCTTCAAAATCAATCGTTACGGTATCACCCTCTTCCGCAGCGCGGTCGACAGCAGCAAGCTGCCCCTGCTGTTTCTGGAAGATCTCAATAATTTCGTCCACATCGGAATCAGCCACGTCACAAACCAACTTGGTGATCGCGAAATCCTTCACCTCATTGAGCGCAACCGTTGGGTAGATCTCGAAAGTCGCGACGTACTCGACGTCTTGCCCACTTTCAAAGGTCTTGACTTCGATACTAGGTTGACCAGCGGGACGCAAATTCTCCCCCATCACCGCCTCTTGGAAAGAGCGGTTAACAACGTCACCAAGTACCTCTTGACGAACACCAGCTCCAAAGCGCTGCTTCATAACGCGCATTGGCACCTTGCCGGGACGGAAACCAGGCAAACGAACGTTTTTGGCCGCGTCTGCTAACTTCTTGTCAACTGCCGAATCCACATCGTCAGCGGGGACACCCACTGTAAGCTTTCGTTCCAAACCCGATGTTGTTTCTACCGAGACACGCATTCTCGTCTCCTAACTCTATAACCTAATACAGCCTCGTTAAGAGGCGTCGCTCAATAATGGAATATGGTGCGGAAGGAGAGACT
>CBFIHK010000073.1:0-9616 GCA_965662305.1 Luminiphilus sp. | reverse complement strand
ACGCGTTATTTTCCCAAAGATCGTGTCTTCCATCTGACTTACCCCAGCTTTTCATCCGCGGTGAGTACTCGTGCCTCACCTTCCAAGAGAACGGGGATACCGTCTCGAACAGGATAGGCGAGTCCACTCGCTTTGCACACGAGCTCCTGTGCCGACTCATCATAATCCAACGGCGCTTTTGTCACGGGGCAGACCAATATCTGAAGTAATTTTTTATCGAGCACGTTTTTCTCCTTTGACGCGGACGGATTATACGCACTAAACCGCCTTAGGGCATTGGCGGGACAAGTAATTGAGGATCAATTCGTTGATTAAACCAGCTCATCCGCCAATCCAGATGAGGGCCAGTCGCGCGGCCTGTCGCTCCGATAGCACCAATCGGATCGCCCGTCTGCACCTCGTCACCCACACTGACATCGATGTGACTCATATGAAGGAAAGAGGAACTCAAACCGTATCCGTGATCCAAAATGACGGTACCACCTGAGTAAAATAGGTCTGGCTCGGCAAGTGTGATGACACCTGGCCCCGGGGACAAGACGGGCGTCCCGGTCGGCCGTGCGACATCAACACCATAATGGGGATTACCTGGCTCTCCGTTATAAAAACGTTGACTGCCATAAACACCACTAATCCGTCCCGTCACCGGCCATTTCAAGCCGGACTTCACTGCCGACAACAGATCCTCACGCTGAAGTCGCTTGGCTTTGGCCGCGCTCACACGCTGCCGCTCCGCTCTGATACGCGCTAAATGCTCGGCCGAGGGCGTCACAGTTCGCTGAGGTACGCCCTCGACACGTGAAATACGATATTCCCTTCGATCTACACTAATAGTGCACTCGATGGCTGAACCAACTGTAAGCTGCAGAGTTGCGGGTGCGTCTCGACCCAGTCCGAGTAAAAATCTGCCGTCTGCCAGCACAGGCACGTCGATACCATTAAATGCCACGGGTGTGCTCGGCGCCACCTGCCCCCAAAGCAGACCACCCGGCAGAAAATCACCCTCTAACTCCGGGCACGAAAGCTCATCACTAACTGCCAAATTTACAATCGTAGATAGCGTTATCGTGATGAGTGAAACCGCGAAGGCTTTTGGTAGATGCATGCGATCTCCTGTGCTTTCTGTAATGCCTATGATTTTCTCTGCCTTATTCGCTCGAGAATGACGATTGCGCAGTGAAACTGCCTCATTCTATCCAACTAATAGACAGCATATACTGATGAGTGAATACGCTCAGCTAGTCATCACCCAATACCAAGGTTTATCTGAGGACTCTGAATGTCTCGGTATCGCCCGCCCCGTATCAAAGGCTCACCGTATATTACGCCAGAAGGCGCTCAGCGGCTTCGCGACGAGCTCGCGACGCTATGGAAAGAAGAGCGCCCCAAAGTAACAGCTGTTGTTCACGCGGCGGCGCTCAATGGCGATAGATCCGAAAACGGCGATTACATCTACGGTAAAAAGCGGTTGCGAGAAATCGATTCCCGCGTGCGTTTTCTGCAAAAGCGCCTGGACGAGCTCAATGTCGTCGACTCAAAACCCAGCGATCCAAGCAAAGTCTACTTCGGCGCCTTCATCACCCTCGAGGACGTTGACTTAGTGTCTCACCAATTCCGCATTGTAGGGCCAGATGAATTCAATCTTACCGAAGGCCTTCTAAGCTGTGACTCGCCGCTAGGACGGGCGCTGCTCGGTAAGTCCATGGGCGATACTGTGGTGGTGCAGACACCCGAGCAGGAAACCGAGTGGTTTATAGACGCGATTGAATATCGATAAGTCAAAACAGACTATTTGAAGACACGACAAATCCCGTCTTCACTCACTACGGATCCGACGGGTAGATGTTATTCTTTTCACTTACTTGAATGCGCGGTTTGCCAAAGGGAGATAGAGCTTTGAGTCAGGGCGTCACGGATCATTTTCAACAGCGTCACATTGGAACAACAACAGCCCAACAGCAGGAAATGGCATCGACCATCGGCTTTGATAGCGTCGAGCACCTTATCGATACTGCTATCCCTGACAACATCAAATTACGGCAAAGTCTCTCTCTACCAACAGCACTGAGCGAGGCCGAAGCACTCAAAAAACTGCGCGCATATGCTGAGCAAAATAAGGTTCTCCGCAGCTGCATCGGCATGGGGTACTACGACACCCTTACCCCTCCCGTATTGCTTCGAAACGTTTTTGAAAATCCTGGTTGGTATACCGCCTATACACCGTATCAACCCGAAATCTCACAGGGACGACTTGAGACGCTACTTACGTTCCAACAAGTGATCATCGATCTCACTGGAATGCCGCTAGCGAATGCCTCCCTGCTCGATGAAGCGACCGCAGCGGCCGAGGCCATGACACTGATGCATCGCATGAATCGACGCTCTAAGTCTTCAACCTTTGTTGTCTCGGACGATTGTCATCCACAAACGATATCGCTCATTCAGACCCGAGCAGAGCCGCTTGGAATTCAAGTCGCTTTGGTCAGCCCTGAGTTACTGACACAAATTGATGACGCATTCGGCATGCTGGTGCAATACCCAGGTACGTACGGCCATGTAAGAGATTTGAGCGAGGTAATCGCAAGCGCGCACGACAAAAACATCTTAGTGGGTATTGCCTCTGACTTACTCGCTCTAACGCTATTGAAGTCTCCAGGCTCAATGGGTGCGGACGTGGTGGTCGGTAGTTCGCAGCGCTTTGGTGTGCCCATGGGGTTTGGTGGGCCTCACGCTGCCTTCTTTGCCACCCGTGACGAATACAAACGCTCAATGCCAGGCCGAGTGATTGGCGTATCAATTGACAGCAATGGACGGCAAGCTCTGCGTATGGCGATGCAGACTCGCGAGCAGCATATTCGCCGAGAAAAGGCCACGAGTAACATATGCACTGCGCAAGCGCTGCTTGCAATTATGGCCGGGCTCTACGCCATGCATCACGGCCCTGAGGGCCTTCGTGCCATTGCCAAACGAGTACATCAATTTACTTCTAAACTGGCAGCATCAATAAACGCCCCAGAGCACGAGGTGGTCAACGAAAGCTGGTTCGACACCCTCACCATCAAAACTGAATCCGCCGATGCTGTGCTAGCGAAAGCTGAGTCGACCGGGTTTAATCTGCGCCGTGTAGACGCCACGCATGTAGGGGTCGCGCTCGATGAGACCACCACTGAAGAAGAGCTCGTATCGCTTATCAAGATTTTCGGCGGCAGTACTGATCTATCCCTCGATGACACACACTCGCCAATAGCACCTGTGCTACGCCGCGAGATGGATTATCTCCAGCATCCGCTGTTTCACGATTATCGAACAGAAACAGAGATGCTCAGATATCTCAAGCGCCTAGAGAACAAAGACATCTCGCTGACTCGCGCCATGATTCCCCTGGGTAGTTGTACGATGAAATTGAATGCCGCAGCGGAAATGATGCCTGTTTCGTGGCCTGAGTTTGCCCGCATGCACCCTTTCGCGCCTTTACACCAGGCAGGCGGTTATCTCGCCATGCTGGAAGAGTTATCGGGATGGTTGACGGAGTGCACCGGCTATGACGCGATGTCACTCCAGCCAAACTCGGGTGCACAGGGAGAGTACGCGGGTCTGATGGCGATTCGGCGTTACCACCGAGCGCGCGGAGAATCACATCGCAACATCTGTCTCATTCCAACCTCAGCACATGGAACAAATCCCGCAAGTGCGGTGATGGCAGGCATGAAGGTGGTACTCGTTAGCTGCGATGAGAACGGCAATGTCGACATGCTGGACCTCGGAGAGAAGGTCGAGACCCACTCCTCTGACCTTGCTGCGATCATGGTCACCTACCCGTCAACACATGGTGTGTTTGAAACATCCATTGTCGAACTTTGCGCGCTGATTCATAAGCACGGCGGACAAGTTTACGTCGATGGTGCGAACCTAAATGCTCTCGTCGGTTTAGCAGGACCGGGAAAATTTGGTGCCGATGTTTCTCACCTAAATTTACACAAGACGTTTTGCATCCCCCATGGTGGTGGTGGTCCGGGCATGGGACCGATAGGCGTAGGACAGCATCTCGCGCCTCACTTGGCCTCTTCCGTCGTCGTACCGCAAGAGGGCCTGGACGCAACGAATAATGTCATTTCCGCAACACCCTATGGCAGCGCTTCGATCCTTCCAATTTCCTGGATGTACATAGCGATGATGGGGCCCGATGGCGTGACTGAGGCAAGTCGCGTTGCGATTGTTCACGCTAACTACATCGCCAAGCGACTTCGTGGCCACTTTGATGTTCTCTATACGGGACGCAAAGATGCGGTGGCGCACGAGTGCATTATCGATATCCGGCCACTAAAAGAGCGGACCGGTATTACTGAAGAAGACGTTGCGAAGCGCTTAATCGATTACGGATTCCACGCGCCCACAATGTCCTTTCCTGTTGCGGGAACATTGATGATCGAGCCAACAGAATCAGAATCACTCGCTGAAATTGATCGTTTTTGCGATGCAATGCTCTCCATAAGAGATGAGATCAGAGCGGTTGAGGACGGTCGATTCGACCCGGTGAACAACCCGCTAAAAAATGCGCCGCACACACTCGATGAGGTCACAGCGACAAACTGGGATAGGCCCTATTCACGCGAGCAGGCCGTCTGGCCCGTAGATTCGCTGAGAGCGGATAAGTACTGGCCACCAGTGAACCGCGTAGATAATGTCTACGGGGACAGAAACCTCATTTGCTCCTGTCCCAGTATCGAGTCTTACCTTGAGACGGCTTAAAGAAATATTACCCGAAGATTGCTAGAGCTTAAGTGACGCTACTCACTCGTTCCGCGGCGTCTGAAATCGTGTCTTCCACTCGTCGTATGGCATGCCGTACACGAGTTCGCGGGCGGCTTCCTTACTCATAGGCTCACCGGCCTCCGCGGCAGCCTCGGCATACCACTTTGATAAGCAGTTTCTACAAAAGCCAGCAAGCTCCATCAGATCGATATTTTGAACGTCGGTACGCTCCTGAAGGTGGCCAACCAAACGACGAAAAGCGGCTGCCTGTAATTCGGTCTCTGTCATTGAGTGCTGTCCTGCATAAGTGAGTGAATTGTTTCGCCTTGATTGGGGTATCGCCACCGTAACGTTAGAAACTCTTCACTGGTAAACCAGTCGGCGTCCTTGATTTCCAGCGGCCGGGTAATGTTGATATCCCGTCCTGAAATCGAGTCACACCAATAAAGGTGAAATCCATTCTCGAAGCTAATGGCCAAGTCTCGAGCCTGCGCGATGACGCCGGTCTCTTCATAGGTCTCTCGCTCTGCCGCGCACTGTGCCGATTCACCCGCATCCACAGAACCACCTGGAGGTCCATAAGTCCCACCCATGATCTTCACGAGCAATACCTCGCCCTGATTAACCACTAAACAGCCCGCGCTGGGCGCAGCCATGTTGCCCCCCTCGACTGAGCAAGTGGGTTCGTTTGAACATGCCGACAAAATCATTGCTATGACAAGAATGAAAAGAATTCGAAATCTCATGACACTCCTCCGATCATTTGACTCTAACTCTGGTCCCAAAGTCTTTGCGGCAAGTATGTTAGACCTCTGACTGGAAAAGTGACGGAAATGTGACATTTTCGTGAACTATGCACTAAATCCGTGCAGAGAATATCTGATCAATAGAGTTCACAGTGCTTTTTTACAAAGTCACGCGAAAGTAGCCTGCATCAGTGCAAGACTATTAACGCTCGTAGACAAGCTCCACAGCATCGTGGCCTACAAGCTCCTTGAGCTGATCGAGCAAGGTGTCAGTGGGCTTAATGCGATAGCGGTCTCCAAATCTAACCATGGCAGATCCAGCCGACTGCTTGTACTCGACAACGATGGGGCAATCGCCCGAATGCGCTGAGAATGCGCGTTTCAACTCGGCAGATACCCCTCGCTCAATGGCCTCAGAATTGAGTCCCAGCTTCAGCTCCCGTACGCGCGAACTCCGGGCGGCCTCAAGCGTTGTAAAGGACTTGGCACGGAGTGACAGCTGACCGCGAAAATCATCCATTTGCAGGCGACCGTCAGCCAATACAATTTGGTCTTTCACCAGCAAATCGCGGTTCTGCTCGTACACCTCGCTATACGCCGTGGCCTCAATTTGCCCCGTCCCGTCGTCGAGCTGCAGTACCGCCATGGTGCCACGTTGGGTCTTAACGAGACGGACATCAACAATAAGGCCAGCCACCCACTGTTTGCTTCCCGCGGTGAGTTCCCGAATCGAGCGAGGCGAAAACTTCCGAACCTCCTGCTGGAACTCATCCATTGGGTGTCCGCTCAAAAAGCTACCTAAGCTCTCTTTTTCGCCCGCAAGAATATCTCGGAGCGTCCAACTACGGGCCCGGCGATGATCTCGATAGGGATCCCCATTACCTGCGGATGGGACTACTTCGCCAAATAGATCGCCAATACCTGCGGCTTCATTGGCTGCAGATTGCTCAGCAGCTCGGAGGGCATCATCCAAGGCAGACATCAGCACCGATCGCTCCGCACCAAGTTCGTCGAGAGCACCGCTCTTAATAAGCGCCTCAATTGCACGTCGATTCACTTTTCTGGGGTCTGTTCTGCTGCACATATCAAAGAGATCGGTGAAGGCTGATTCACCTCTTGCTTCTAGTAAATCACCGATTGGTCCCTCACCCAGTCCCTTGATCCCGCCAAGCCCGTAGATGATTTGGCCTTCGCGATTGACAGAAAAGTGGTGCTTTCCCTCTAGAATGTTAGGCGCCTTAACCGTCAAACCCATGCGCTTACATTCGTCGCGCAAGCTGAGCAGTTTGTCCGTATTATCAATTTCAGAGCTCATTACCGCCGCCATGAACTCAGCTGGATAGTGTCGCTTTAACCAAGCTGTTTGATAACTGACAAGCGCATAGGCAGCCGAGTGCGACTTGTTAAAACCATAGCCTGCAAACTTCTCCACAAGATCGAAAATCTTCATGGCAAGCGTGGGATCGACACCTTTCTCTTTCGCGCCATCCTCGAATACCGAGCGTTGTTTGGCCATTTCCTCTGGCTTTTTCTTACCCATGGCACGGCGCAATAGATCAGCACCACCGAGGGTATAGCCAGCGAGCTCCTGAGCGATCTGCATTACCTGTTCCTGATACAGGATGATGCCGTAAGTTGGCTCGAGGATCGGTTGCAGCCATTCGTGCTGATATTGAGCATCCGGGTAGGAGACCTGCTCTCGACCGTGCTTTCGATCGATAAAGTTCTCGACCATGCCCGACTGGAGTGGACCCGGCCGGAATAAGGCCACCAAGGCGATAATATCCTCGAAGCAGTCGGGACGAAGACTCTTAATCAGCTCTTTCATACCCCTACTTTCAAGCTGGAAAACAGCTGTTGTCTCCGCGCTTTGGAGCAGGCTGTAAACCGCGTCGTCGTCTAAGGGTATGTGATTGATGTCGATCGGTTCTTGGATGTCGTCGCGCTCATTAATCATCGCGACAGCCCAATCAATGATCGTGAGCGTCCTGAGGCCTAAGAAGTCGAACTTAACGAGGCCCGCGTCTTCTACATCGTTCTTGTCATATTGAGTAACGAGTCCATGCCCCTCCTCATCGCAAAAAAGCGGCGAGAAGTCGGTAAGCTGGGAGGGCGCGATAACCACACCGCCCGCGTGCTTACCTGCATTTCGAGTGAGACCCTCGAGCTGAACCGCCATGTCCCAAATTTCTTGCGCGGCACTGTCCTCGTTCAGCAGGTTGACCAGCTGCTCTTCCTGCTCGAGCGCTTTATCCAACGTCATCCCAACTTCGAACGGGATGAGTTTGGACATCTTATCCGCAAGGGCATACGGCTTATCCTGCACTCGCGCCACATCTCTCACCACAGCCTTGGCCGCCATCGTTCCAAAGGTGATGATCTGGGAGACCGCGTTACGCCCGTAGGTTTCCGCTACGTACTCAATGACTTCGTCTCTGCGATCCATACAAAAATCGACGTCGAAGTCAGGCATGGAGACCCGCTGGGGATTCAAGAATCGTTCAAACAGCAGGTCGTATTCGATGGGGTCTAAGTCAGTGATCTCCAGCGCATAGGCGACCAGCGAACCTGCCCCTGAGCCTCGACCGGGACCAACGGGTATACCATTGGCCTTGCCCCACCGGATGAAGTCCATAACGACTAGAAAGTAACCGGGAAACCCCATCTGATTGATGATGTCGAGTTCGAACTTGAGGCGATCTCGATAGGCTTGCACGTCGTCGACGTTCAACACGGCTAGCCGCTTATCCAAACCCTCGTTCGATAAATTTTCGAGGTGCTGCTCAATACTCACCCCGTCGGGCGTTGGGAAGTCCGGCAGGTAAGCTTTACCCAACTCGATTTCAGTCGAACATCTCGCCGCAATATGAAACGTGTTTTCAATCGCCTCGGGAATGTCCTCAAACAATGCAGCCATCTCATCCGGAGTACGCAGGTACTGCTGCTCAGAGAAATGACGCGGGCGGCGAGGGTCGTTGAGTGTTCGGCCATCACCAATACACACCCTCGCTTCGTGTGCGTCGTATTCATCCGGCGAAAGAAAACAAACTTCATTAGTCGCAACAACGGGACAGTGTTCCACAGAGGCCAGCTCGACTGCCGAGTGCAGATAGTCTTCCTCGTTTTCTCGTCCCGTTCGCTGGAGCTCCAGATAGTAACGATCGGGGAACAGCGACATCCACCATTGAAGCGCCGTTTTTGCGTCCTGAGTCCGCCCGGCAACTAGGTGCTGACCTACCTCTCCGTTTCGACCTCCCGATAGGGCAATTAAGCCCTGACTTTTTGCCTGAATCCAATCGCGACGAAGTAGCGGCCGTCCGAGAATTTGTCCTTCTTGATACGCTTGAGATATGAGAACCGTCAGATTCTTGTACCCCTCCGTGGACTGCGCTAGGAATGTCACCTGATGCCGCCGCTCATCCTCCTCCAGCACCTCAAAGTCAGCGCCGATAATGAGCTTAACGCCCTCGCGTTCAGCCGCTTTATATGCCTTGATGAGCCCAAAGAAATTGTTTCTATCGGTGACTGCAACAGCAGGCATTCCCGCTGCCGCAACCGATTTCATTAACGGCCCAACGCGCACCAAGCCATCGGTGAGCGAAAACTCCGAGTGCACGCGAAGATGAACGAATGTGGGATCCATGGCCTCTATTAAAACCCGAATTAGGCGTTCAGCAAACGGGCAATGGGGCCAAAACTTCGTCGATGGATGGGCAGAATGCCGTGCGCCTTAATTGCCGCCATGTGTTGCGAAGTAGGATAACCTTTGTGCTTGGCGAATCCGTACTCAGGATACTGTGCATCCAACGCGATCAACTCCTGATCACGAGTTACCTTCGCCAGTATCGACGCCGCGCTAATTGCGGGTACCGTACCGTCTCCGCCCACCACTGCCTCGGCACTATAGTCCCACGTGGGCAATTTATTGCCGTCCACCAAGACATGATCGGGTCTCATCGTTAACGCCTCTACAGCGCGTTTCATCGCCAACAGCGATGCATTCAAAATATTGAGTTCGTCGATTTCAACGACGCTCGCACGACCAATGGCGAAGGCCACTGCGTGACTCTGGATTTCGGGGAATAAGCGCTCCCGTTTTTTCTCCGACAGCTTTTTCG
>CBFIHK010000072.1:0-9712 GCA_965662305.1 Luminiphilus sp. | reverse complement strand
CATTGTCGAGCCAATGGGCGGATCAGCTGGAGTGCTTCCACCACCTATCGGTTACTTAAAGCGCCTGCGGGAGCTTTGCGATAAGCACAATATTCTGTTGATTTTTGATGAGGTCATTACGGGGTTTGGTCGCTGTGGCGCTATGACGGGATCCGATGCGTTCGGTGTTGTGCCCGATATTTTGAACGTTGCCAAACAGATGACGAATGGCGTTATTCCAATGGGTGCCGTAATTGCATCGGAGGAAATTCACAACACGTTTATGGAGAAAGCCGGCCCCGACTACGTCTTAGAGTTTGCTCATGGCTATACGTATTCTGCGCATCCTGTGGCCTGCGCCGCGGGTTTAGCGGCACTTGATGTACTGGTCGAGGAGCAATTACCCCAGCGCGTGGCCGATGAAGCGCCGTATTTTGAGGCACTGCTTCATGACCAACTCTCAGATAAGCCGTTTGTCGCAGACGTACGCAACTACGGGTTTGCCGGAGCGATAACGCTGGAGCCGGCCGGCGATGAGCCGTTGAAGCGGCCCTTCGAGTTGGCGATGGCGATGTGGGAGCGCGGTGTGTTGGTGCGATACGGCGGAGATACCATTCAGATGGCACCTCACTTCGTTATGGAACGACCTCAACTTGACCAGTTGGTGGGTACGCTGGCCGAGTGCTTGGACCGCATCGCTTAAACGCAATACTCAAGGTTTTGGGAGAGGCCGATGTCTAATTTCATCAAGTGGTTTTCTGCCGTTGCAGGACTTATAGCGATCCTTATTTTGGTCGCTTTTGTGCGGTCCCCCATCAACCCAGAGATTTGGGAGCCGCCCAAAAATCCAGGCTTCACGGGCGGTTTTGCACCTAATACCGACTTGGCGTCTATGCTGCTTTTAGAGGTGCCGGGACACGGTCCTGAGGACGTCTCCTGCACTGCAGACGGATGGATGATTACGGGTTTGGAAGACGGGCGTATTGTTCGTATGACCCTTGATGGCAGATCCGAAACCTTAGGTGACACTCGAGGACGTCCCGTTGGGCTTCAGGCAATGTCTGACGGCTCAGTGATTATTGCTGATGCACTGAAAGGGTTGCTCAGATTGCAGCCGGGTGGCTCGCTTGAGGTGCTTGCAAATGGGTTTGAAGGTCGGCCGATCTTATTTGCCGACGATCTCGATATTTCTTCCGATGGCGTGGTGTGGTTTAGCGATGCTTCCCAGCGCTTCAGTATCGATGGCTTCATGCTGGACTTGCTCGAGGCGTCACGCACCGGCCGCCTCATGTCCTATAACCTTGCGACGGGCGAGATCAAGTCACACCTCGAAGGGCTATTCTTTGCCAATGGTGTGGCACTGGGTCCTGACGAGACCTACGTATTAGTGAACGAGACAGTCACAGGGCGCGTGCACCGTCTTTGGCTAAAAGGTGAAAAGGCTGGAGAGAGTGAGATCTTTATCGATCAGATTCCAGCCATGGTCGATAACATCTCGTTCAACGGCGAAGACACCTTTTGGGTGGCATCCCCCAACCCGCGTGATGCTTTAGACGCCTTTGCAGATAAGCCCTTGCTACGTCGGTTGGTCGGAGGCTTGCCTGCTTGGGTGAGTGGCTCGCTCGAGGAGCATTTCAGTATGGTGTCGGCATTTGATTTAGAGGGAAATTTGATCAAGAGCTTTCGAGATCCTGATGCTCGGTTAAATCAAATAACGAGTGTTAACGAGTGCAATGGCAAGCTGATCATGGGGAGTCTCATTTCTAACAGTATGGGAATCTTGGAATTAGCCAATGACTGACAGCAGCCATATCCCCGTTTTGGTTGTTAACGCATTCACCAATACGCTGTTTGGCGGTAACCCTGCGGCGGTTGTGGAGACTGACAGACCTCTCCCCGATAGCACCATGCAATCCATTGCCGAGCAACACAACCTCAGTGAGACCGCGTTTCTGGTAAGGAAGGGCGTCGACCATTTTCATTTGCGCTGGTTTACCCCGACGAAAGAGGTCCCGCTTTGTGGTCATGCCACGTTGGCGTCTGCCTATGCCTTGGATTATCTCGGACACTGGGCAGGCGAACGCCTCACCTTTGATACCGCAAGCGGGCCGCTTTACGTGACTCGTGATGGTGATCGATATCGCATTGAATTTCCGGCCGTGTTTATGAATGAAGTGGCCACACCTGACAAGGTTGCTGCGGCTCTGGGTGTTCCTGTTGTCCGAAGCTTCCGGCCTTCTAACGGTGCGTGGCAGATGGTTTGCGAACTCGCGGACGAGGCAACCCTCAAAGCCTGCTCACCCGATTTTTCTGCGCTCGCGATGGCCACTGACCTCGGCGTGAGTATTACGGCGGAGAGTTCCGACGTTGACTACGTGTCGCGTTTCTTTATTCCTCAGCTAGGCATCAATGAGGATCCCGTTACTGGCTCAGCGCATTGCCAGCTCGTTCCTTTTTGGGCTGCGCGGTTATCAAAAACCGCCTTGAGGGCTCGACAATTATCAGCGCGAGGTGGTGAGCTTAGCGGAACGCTAGACGGGGACCGCGTTGTGTTGGCGGGGCAGTGTTGCGTGTTTTCCGAGGGAAGGATCTTCCTCCCCTCGAAGTTGGTTTAGCGCTCTGCTAGAGCTTATTTTTTTCCTGCTCAATCCACCGCGTCATTCGCACCTCGAGTGCGTCGAGTGGAATGGCGCCCGCACCTAGCAGTTCGTCGTGGAATGCACGGATATCGAAGCGATCGCCAAGTTCTTTTTCGGCGAGCGCACGTAGCTCGAGCATTTTTAGCTGGCCAATTTTGTATGCGAGTGCTTGGCCCGGCCAACCAATGTAACGATCAATTTCGTTGATAATGTCGGCCTCTGTTTTGGCTGCGTTGTCTTTGAAGTAATCGATGGCTTCTTGCCGTGACCAACCGAAGTAGTGAATGCCGGTATCGACCACCAGGCGAACCGCGCGCCACATGTCATAAATGAGTTGTCCGTACCGGGAGTAGGGATCTTTGTAGAGTCCCATGTCATAGCCCAATCGCTCGGAATAAAGGCCCCAGCCCTCGATGAAGGCTGTCACACTGCTGTTGCGCCGGAACTCAGGCAGTCCCTCGATTTCTTGTGCTAAAGCGATCTGCAAATGGTGTCCGGGAACACTCTCATGTACCGATAGCACCTCCATTTCATATTTGGGTCTAACTTCGGGCTTGTAGAGATTGACGTAGTACCAACCGGGACGGCTGCCGTCCAAGGCAGGACGCATGTAAAACGCGGTTGTTGTGTCCGGTGCGAGCTCAGCTGCAATAGGGCGAACGCCGTAAGGCATGCGCGGGAGCTTGCCGAACAACTTTACAAGCTGGGGGTCGAGGCGCTTGGAGACCGCTTGGTAGCCTTCCAGCAGCTCTTCTGCGGTGTCGTAGTAGAACTGAGGGTCACTTCGCAAAAAGTCGTTAAACGCGTTCAGGTCGCCTGCGAATCCGACTTCTTCGATCACTTCCATCATTTCACCGCGAATCCGCGCAACTTCAGCGAGGCCGACGTTGTGGATTTCCTCAGGCGTCATGTCGGTGGTGGTAAAGTGCCGCGCGAGCATCGCGTAGACCTCTTTACCGCCGGGCAGCGTGCCAATGCCCGGGTGCTCACGGGTGCTGGGAAGATAGCTTTCCTCAATAAAGGCTTTGAAGCTTGAATAGGCGGGAACGAGTTTCTCGCTGATAACCGCTGCAGCTTGCGCCTTGAGTTGGTGTGCGCGAGGTGCTGGGATTGCGTCGGGCAGTGTCTCGAAGACACCCCAAAATGGGCTGTCCTCGGGTTTATCAACGATGAGTGCATCGAGCTGATTAGGGATGCGCTCGATAATGATGCGCGCTTGTGTGCGTTGCTGGTCAGCCCCTGCTTGAAGCAGCGCTTGATATTGCGCTAGTTGCTCTGGCAGTTTTTCGAGGCGCGCCAGCCAATCGACATAATCAGTCTCAGTAGCCATAGGTAGGCGTTCAACCATGGTGTAGCGGTGCTGTGGACCACTTCGCATGTTGAGCGCAATAAGATGAAGGCCATTTTCATAAGACTCGACCTCTTCCTCGAGTGCGGTTCTGAGCATTCGTTGGTTGAGTTGTGCCGTTTCGCTCAGTGAGGCTGAGTCGATTCGTGATAGATCCTCGATAAACGCTTGTGTGTCTTTGTTTCGCTGCTCGAGCACGTCGGCGCTTAGGTCAGTCCAGCTTTGATTGCCCGACATATCGCCATATTCCCGGCGATACTCGGGGTATTGCTCGAGAACCCAGTCCCAGTGATTACTGATAACAGCGTCTAGACTCTCGTCAGAAGCGACGCTGCTTACAGATGAAGTGGCAAAAATGATGACAAAAAAAGCCGGCAAGGTTAGCCGGCTTACATTGAAATAGTTCATGAGGGATTCCCCAGTCAAAATTTAGTTTTCTTACTCTCGACCTAGAATGGATCGGGCGACCAGTTCACGCATAATTTCCGATGTGCCGCCGTAAATGGTTTGAATACGAGCGTCCACGTAGAAACGTGAGATTGGGTATTCCGTCGTGTAGCCATAGCCACCGAAGAGCTGCAAGCACTGATCTGCAACGTCGCACTGCATCTCACAACTTGCCAGCTTGAGCATGGCGGCTTCATCGGTCGTGAGTTCATCTGTTGCGTATTTGTTGGCACACTGCTCGTAGAACGCGCGGTTAACAGCCACCTGTGTTTTGACGTCAGCAAGCTTAAAACGCGTGTTTTGAAACTGTCCGACCTTCTGTCCGAAGGCTTCCCGCTCTTTCACGTACTCAATGGTGATATCCAGCGCACCTTCCGATGCCGCAACTGCCTGCGCAGCAATACCAAGACGCTCACGTGGGAGTTCGTCCATCAGAATTGCGAAACCTTTGTTTTCTTCACCCAGGAGCGCGTCTGCAGGTAAGCGCACATCGGTAAAGAACAATAGCGCAGTATCCGAAGCATGCTGACCGATCTTGTCGATCTTCTTGGACTTTTCGAATCCGGGTGCATGCGCGTCGACGAGGAATAAAGATGTACCCTTGGCACCTTTGCCGGGATCGGTAATCGCTGCAACGATGACGAGGTCAGCGTGGATGCCGTTGGTGATAAAGATTTTAGAGCCGTTAAGCACCCACTCATCACCGTCGCGAACCGCGTTGGTGCGAATACCTTGCACGTTGGAGCCTGCGCCAGGTTCTGTCATCGCGAGAGCGCCAACCACTTCGCCTGTAACCATGCGCGGGAGCCAGTGCGCTTTTTGTGCCTCAGTGCCGTGTCGGCTGAGATAGGGCGCCACAATATTAGAGTGAATACCGTAGCCAGACGCGAAGCCGCCAAAACCCATTCGCGACAGCTCCTCAATCATCGCGAGAGTGACGTGTGGTGTGGTACCCGCGCCGCCGTAGGCCTCATCGACATCGGGGCAGAGTAGGCCTGCAGCACCTAGCGTCTTCCACAACTCGCGCGGCACCATGTGGTTGTTTTCCCACTCCTCGTAGTACGGAGTGATCTCCTTATCGAAAGCGCGGCGCGCCATATCACGGAAGAGAGTGAGTTCGTCTAAGTCTACTGCTTGATTCACTTTTGAAGCCTCAGTATGTTGGAGTCCTCTGATTATGAATTAAAGCGGCGCGTCGCACCAACTCGAGAAAACAATGCTAACTATTGATGACGCCAAACCTCACGGCCTCACTGCGGCCTACAACGCTGAGCTCGCGGCTGAGCACGTAGAGACTGTCTCGCCGTGGCTGAGTGCTGAGTATTTCTCCAAGGCGTTACGTGACGTGCACGATTGTGGCTATGCCGTAATCGAAAACGTGATGACGGAAGGTGAGCTAGATGCATATCGTGAGATTTTAAATGCGCATATGGCGCAATCTCCGACGGGCCGGAATGTATTTGAGGGTACGAAAAGTCATCGCCTTTATGCCTTGCTAGCGAAGTCACCCTTGTTTGCAAACATGATTCAGCATCCGCTCGCCATGGCTTTCGCTGAACACTTTCTTGGCCCCACCTGTCTGCTGTCTGCCTGTCTGTCCATCAATTTGCATCCGGGTGAGACCGTTCAGCCCTGGCACACCGATGATGGTCACATCACAGTGCCTCAGCCCCATGGCATCTTTGGCATTTCAGTATTCTGGGCGCTCGATGACACCAACGAGGAGAACGGCGCAACGGAGATTCTCCCGTACAGCCATCGATGGGATAGTCACGAGATTGAAGGCCGCTTAGACAACGCGCACTTCGCACAGCGAGACGACTTGGATGGCTCGGTCGAGGAAAATGCCGAGGCTGTAACAGCGACGATGCCAGCTGGGTCCGTCATGATTATGCGGAGTGATGTTTGGCACCGCGGTGGAGCGAATCATACCGATCATGACCGGATGATCGTCACGCCACAATATTGTGCAGGTTGGGCACGACCATTGGAGAGCATGTTACTTGCAGTGCCGCCCGAAAAAGCCGCATCGTTGCCACAGCGAACACAGGAGCTTTTGGGCTACTCGATCCATACACCATTTATGGGTTACGTCGATGGGATGCATCCGGGTCGAGTTCTACAGTAAAATTAGTTTCATTACCGATAACGTTAAAAACGTCGTAAGACTGGAGAAAAACAATGCGTGATTACACGAAGTTCTACATCAATGGCTCTTGGGTAGAGCCCTCAGAAACCAACACACTCGGGGTCGAAAACCCAGCCACGCTAGAGCAGTGCGCAACCATTTCGATCGGCAACAACGCTGACGTGGATAACGCAGTTGCAGCGGCAAAGACCGCTTTTGAAACCTTCAGTCAGACATCCGTCGAGGAGCGCGCCGCGCTGCTCGATAAGATCGCGGAGATCTACATGTCTCGCATCGGCGAGATTGCCGAGGCAATTCGCGAAGAGATGGGCGCGCCTATTTCACTGGCATCGACCGCGCAAGCTTATGCGGGTCTCGCGCACATCACCGAAGCTGCGAAAATTCTGCGTAACTTCTCATTCTCAGAGGATTTGGGTGCACACCGCGTTGTCAAAGAGCCCATTGGTGTCTGCGGCTTGATTACGCCGTGGAACTGGCCGATGAACCAGGTGACCTGCAAAGTGGCACCCGCACTGGCTGTTGGTTGCACAATGGTCCTGAAACCTAGCGAAGTTGCGCCACTGTCATCGTATATCTTCACTGAAATCATGCACGAAGCTGGCGTTCCTGCAGGTGTTTACAACATGGTCAATGGCGATGGGCCGGGTGTCGGAACTGCACTTTCTAAGCACCCTGATGTCGACATGATGTCGTTCACTGGCTCAACGCGTGCGGGCTCGCTGGTGGCTCAAAATGCCGCACCAACGGTGAAGCGTGTTACGCAAGAACTGGGCGGTAAGTCTCCGAATATCGTTCTCGATGATGCAGACCTCGAAGCTGCTGTAACGCGTGGTGTGCTCCACATGTACAACAACACCGGGCAGTCCTGTAATGCGCCATCTCGTATGTTGGTTCCACGTGGTCGCCTCGCAGAGGCAGAGCAGATTGCTGCTGCTGTTTCGCAGACGGTGGTTGTTGGCGACACTGCCGATAAAGACACCACCATGGGGCCTGTTGTGTCGAAGGTTCAGTGGGACAAGATTCAGGGGCTTATCCAGAAGGGTATCGACGAGGGTGCCAAGCTGGTTTGTGGTGGCACAGGCCTTCCTGATGGCATCGAGGCCGGCCACTATGTGCGGCCAACCGTATTCTCTGAGGCCAACAATGAGATGACGATTTCCCGAGAGGAGATCTTCGGCCCTGTTCTCACGATGATTCCTTACGACAGTGAGGAAGAGGCGATTCGAATTGCAAATGACACGCCGTACGGTCTCGCGGGTTATGTCCAGAGTGGTGATATGGATCATGCGCGTGCCGTGGCTTCGAAGATTCGTGCCGGCAACATTCACATCAACGGCGCGAGCGGCGGTCCGGACATTCCATTCGGTGGCTACAAGCAATCAGGTAATGGTCGAGAGTGGGGCGCACATGGCTTCACGGACTACCTCGAAATTAAAGCGATCGAGGGGTACACAGCCGCTTAAATAAGCGGCGTTTAATTATTGGCGTTCAGTTAGCTTGTAAATATAGGAGCGTGGTGTGTCTGACTTAGTACTTGCAATAGATCAGGGCACCACGGGCTCTACCATTGCGCTCATGGATGCCGACGGTCGCTTGTTGACCTCGGTGAACCATGAGTTTCCTCAAATTTTCCCCCAGCCCGGTTGGGTTGAGCATGATCCTGAGTCCATTTGGGAGTCTGTCGAAAAAGGGTTCTCGGCGGTGTTCGCTGATGGAACCTACGAAGCTGCAGACGTATCGGCAATTGGAATCACCAACCAACGCGAAACCGCGGTCTTGTGGGACGCAGAGACAGGTAAAGCCGTTCATAACGCGATTGTCTGGCAATGCCGTCGGACAACCGATGTCTGTGAAAAGCTAAAGGGCGAAGGGCAGGAGGCGCTCATAAAAGCGCGCAGTGGCTTAGTTCTCGACCCCTATTTTTCGGCAACAAAGTTCAAATGGCTCTTGGATAACGGAGCCGATGCTCAGGCGCTTCTTGATCAAGGTCGACTGCGCGCGGGCACGATTGACAGTTACTTAATCTGGCGTTTAAGTACCGGCCAGGCGCATAAAACTGACGTCTCAAATGCATCGCGAACCTCGTTGATGTCACTCGAAAGTCTAAGCTGGGACGACGAATTGTTATCGATTTTTGGTGTGCCCCGAGCAATCTTGCCTGAAATATGTCCCTCCAGCGGCCGATTCGCGGTGACCAGTGGCGTCGTAGGACTGCCCGACGGTATTCCGATCTCGGGTGTAGCGGGCGATCAGCAGTCCGCGTTGTTCGGTCAGGCTTGTTTCGGCATTGGCGACGCTAAGTGCACCTTCGGAACGGGCTCATTCATTCTTATGAACGCGGGCGATACGCCTGTTGTGTCCAATAGCGGCTTACTCAGCACCGTTGCTTGGCAGCTTGAAGGGCAGTCGGCCGTTTACGCACTTGAGGGCGGTGCTTTCGTCTGCGGCGCAGCCGTGCAATGGCTTCGCGATCAGCTGGGTATTATCCAGAATGCGCCTGACGTTGAGGCGCTTGCGCAGACCGTCGATGACGCCGGTGGCGTTGAGTTCGTTCCTGCGCTTGCGGGGCTGGGGGCGCCTTACTGGGCGCCTGAAGCCAGGGGTACATTGACTGGTTTGACGCGTGGCTCGGGCCGCGGCGAGATTGCTCGCGCGACGCTTGACGCAATGGCGTTGCAGAATGCTGACATTCTCAATGCTATGGAGAAAGACATTGGTGGCCGCATGCAGTCGCTTAAGGTCGATGGCGGCGCCTCGGCTAATAATTTCTTGATGCAGTTGCAAGCCGACTATCTAGACCGGCCCATTACACGTCCTGAGGTTATCGAGACGACCGTCGCCGGCGCTTGTTTCTTAGCGGGTCTGGGTGAAGGTGTCTGGAGCTCTCCCGACGAGGTGGCAAAGGTGTGGCGATCTGATCGAACGTTTGATGTTGTTATCACTGATGATGACCGTGCTACGCGGTTCGCGTCCTGGCAGGCTGCGGTTGCCAAGACGCTGCTGAGCTAGCACGTGCAATCCACGCAAACGTCAATGACCTGCTTGCGCGGTCGCCACAAGTGGCGAGAAGTAAAGCCCGATGGTATGGCGCTGGTTCGGGGTGAGGTGGTGATGCGTCAGCGCTGTGAACGATGTGGCAAGGAGCGAAAT
>CBFIHK010000071.1:0-9893 GCA_965662305.1 Luminiphilus sp. | reverse complement strand
GGCCTCATTACAACCTCAGGATTTGAAGACACCTTGCAGGTGGCTCGCTCGTTTTGCCCAGGTGGTCTCGGTGGCTGGGTCACTTTTGTTAAAAAGCCGTTGTTGGCACCGCTCGAGCTCACTATTGGGGCAAATGAGCGTATCGCTGCAGATGGCAGCGTTGTCACGGGACTTGATGAAGACGCATTGCGCGAATCATTGAAGACCGGCATGGCTGACGATATTGAGGCGCTCACGATCTGTTTTATCAATGCCTACATCAACGGCGAGCACGAGCAGCGTGCGCGGGAAATTGCGCAAGAGTTCTTCCCGAATATACCTATTTCAATCTCGAGCGAAGTCGTCCCGGAGATGCAGGAGTATGAGCGTACTGAAACGACCGTTGTGAACAGCTATGTTCGTCCAGAGGTTGCGCGATATGTGAATAACCTTCAGGGCGCATTGAACGAGCGCTTGGGTGACGACACACAGCTGTCAATTTTGCGCTCCGACGGTGGCCTCGCATCGAGTCGCGCTGCGGCCGAATCTCCCGTTAACCTCTTGATGTCAGGTCCGGCGGGCGGTGTTACGGGTGCACTGTTCTTTTGCACTAAGGCTGGCTTTAGCAATATTTTGACCTTCGACATGGGTGGTACCTCTACCGATGTAGCGCTCATCCAAAACGGTCGCGCCCGCGTGCGTCGAGAGACTTTCGTTGGCGATGTGCGTGTTCGGGCACCGTCGGTTGACGTTCGTACTGTCGGAGCAGGCGGTGGTTCAATCGCCTTTGTTCCGGAATTAACGAAAGCCTTGCGAGTTGGCCCTGAGTCCGCGGGTGCGGTGCCGGGTCCCGCCTGTTACATGAAGGGTGGTGAGGCGCCGACGGTTTGTGACGCCAACGTGGTTCTTGGTTACCTACCCTCAGACGTACAGCTGGGTGGAGATATGCAAATCAACCGGGATGCATCTGTCGCCGCAGTTCAGAGCGTTGCAGATGCCATGGGCGTTGACCTGATGGCGGCCGCTGAAGGCATTATCAAGATTGTTAACGAGTCAATGTTCGGTGCGCTTAGGCTTGTCTCTGTCGAGCAGGGCTACGATCCTCGCGACTTTGCGCTGGTCGGTTTTGGCGGCGCGGGCCCGCTACACGCGAACGCCTTGGGTATTCTTACTGAAGCCTGGCCTGTGATCGTTCCTCCCGGCCCTGGCGTTCTCTGTGCCTACGGTGATGCAACCACGCGTGTGCAGGATGAAGCTGCGCGTACTTACATCACAATGGCGTCGGATCTCACGACCGACAAGCTCGCGGACGATTTACTGACGCTCAAAGCGCGCGCCAGCGAATCGCTGATTGAGGATGGCATTGCGGACGATCGCTTAGAGGTTACTTATCAGGCGGATCTTCGTTATTCCGGTCAGGCCTTCCAGATCACGGTCGAATTCACTGAGGCGGAGCTCAGGGAGCAGGGTGTCGCTGTACTCACGGATCAATTCGACGCAGAGCACGAGCAGCTATTCACCTTCAAGCTGGGCGATGGACACGAAATCTTGATGATCCGTGCCGTTGTCGGCGCTTCGGTAACCTTGAAGGCCGATATATCGATTCCCAAAGGTTCAGGCGATGTCAGCGGTGCCTTGATTCATCAGAGCCGATTCTTCTACGAGGGGAATTGGCATGAGGCTGGAATTTATGACCGTGGACAGTTGGGCGCGGAAGACGTGGTCGCCGGGCCTGCGATCGTTTCCGAGATGGACTCGACCACGGTCGTTTTGCCAGGGTATTCAGCAACCGTAGATGCGGTGGGCAATTTGCTCATCCAGCCTGCGTAATCGGGAGGACGCAAGATGACTGCAACGATTATTCAGACCAATAACCAAGCGCTTCAGTCGGTCGATGTTGACGGTGTAACGGTTGACCTGATTGAAAACGCGCTTCGCAACGCGCGAGAAGAAATGGATGCGGTGCTGTTCCGCACCGCCATGTCACCCGGCATCCGTGAGCAAGGCGACTGCTTCCCCATGATTGCCAATGTCGAAGGCAAGATGGTCGTCGGTCAGTTCGGCTCGTTTATCGGCCCATTCCTGAGCGCCTACGACGCTGAGATCGAAGAGGGTGACATCATTCTTACCAACGATCCTTACCTCTGTAATGCGGCGGTATCGCACCTTCCCGATTGGGTGGTGTTGGTGCCGATCTTTAGGAATGGCCGTCACATCGCATGGTCGGCGATGTTTGGGCACATGTCCGATAATGGCGGGATGGTGCCGGGCTCGATTCCGATTGAGGCGACAACAATTTTCCAGGAAGGCATCCGTATTCCGCCTACCAAGCTCTACAAAAAGGGGGTGTTGCAAGAAGATCTCCTCGAGTTGATTTTGCACAACGTGCGCACGCCACAATGGAACCGCTTCGATTTGAACGCGCTGGTTGCTGCGTGTAACACCGCGGCAAAACGTGTCGTTGAGTTGGCGGAGCGCTTTGGCGATGACGTCTTGTACTCGACTATGGATACGATGTTGCAGCGCAACTACGACGCCATGAAGCACATCATTGGCATGTTCATCCCGGAAGAGCCGCGCGAGTTCGAGGACTATATTTGCGACGACGGCATGGGCATGGGCCCCTACAAGATTAAGTGCACGCTTTGGCGAGAGGGCGATAAAGCGATCTTTGACTTTGCGGGAACCGATCCACAGGCGCAGAGCTCAGTGAACTTCTTCTTGAATGAGGACATGTTCAAAATGTTCTTCGGCTCGTTCACTATTAACGTGGTCGATCCGCAAATTGTCTTCAATGATGGGTTCTACGACCTGGTGGATGTTCGTATTCCCGAGGGCACGTTATTGAAGCCCAAATACCCAGCGGCGCTCTCAGGACGCACACACGCACTCGGACGGATTTTCGATATCTTGGGAGCCCTTCTTGGGATGGGTGCACCTGAGATGATGCTCAACGCCGCCGGTTTCTCAGACTCGCCCCACCTCTTCTACAGTGGTTATGACAAGAAAGGTGAGTGGTTCCAGCTCTTCCAGATTGGCTTTGGTGGTGTGCCAGGACGGCCTGTGGGAGACGGGCCCGATGGACACAGCTTATGGCCGGGCTTCACCAACGTCCCGAATGAATTCATCGAGTCTTATTTCCCACTGCGTATCGAGCGCTACGAGACTATTCCCGATTCAGGCGGTGCAGGATTGCATCGCGGAGGAAATGGATTATCGGTGGCTTACCGCTTCTTGGCGGATGGACAAATTGGTATCCACGACGAGCGATGGCTTACCTATCCTTGGGGCGTGCTCGGTGGGGAGACAGGTCGTCGATCGACGAAACGGCTTGTTCGCACCGATGGTAGCGAGGAGTGGCTCCCTGCGAAGGTGGAAGGCATCAAGGTCAAAGAGGGTGATGTTCTCTATTTCAACACGTGGGGTGGCGGTGGCTGGGGTGATCCCTTCGCTCGAGATCCCGAGTTGGTGAAGATCGACGTGGACCGAGGCTTAGTAACCGCGGAAGGCGCGCGACGCTACGGTGTTGTTATTGAAGAGGGCGCGGTGAACGCTGAGGCGACGAATGCACTACGTGAGCAGCTTGCTGCCGATCGCAGTGACATTGCGCTGTTTAACCGCGGTGGCACCGTTGAAGAGCTGCGAAGCCGCTGTGAAGCAGAGACATATATGCCGGCACCGGTTGCACCCACTTTCTAAGTTTGACCGTATAAATCACCAGATCGGCGATTTGCGCTCTTTCGTGTGAAGAGCGTTTTTTTATTTTAAGAAGCCGCGTAAGCGGTAGAAAAACAAAGGAGTCAACGTATGTTGAACAAAAAGTCACCGCTACTGCTAGCCGTTTTGGCAGCTACCGCGGCCACTCAAGCGCCCACGGCACTGTCACAAGAATCCGGCTTTGCTATCGAGGAAGTTGTAGTAACTGCACGTAAGCGTGCCGAAAACCTGCAGGAAGTACCAATTGCCATTAGCGCTATTGATGCAACCACAATCGAGCGCGCAGGTATTGAGCGTGCGGGTGACTACATCAGTTTGATTCCTAATGTGACGTTGGTGGATACCGCGAACGTGGGTGATACTCAGGTCAGTATTCGCGGCATCGTCTCAACACGAGATGCGGAGTCGACGTTTGCCTACGTTGTTGATGGTGTTTTGAGCACTAACCCAAACAGCTTCAATGAAGAAATGTTCGATGTTGAGCAGATTGAAGTGTTGAAGGGTCCGCAGGGCGCTCTCTATGGGCGAAATGCTGTCTCTGGCGCTATCTTGGTGACCACCAAGAAGCCTGGCGATGAAGCGGAGGCTGAAGTCGCAGTAGGTGTCGGTAACAACAGCAGTTACAAAGCGCGTGCTGTCTTGAGCGGTCCAGTCGGTGATAACGCTGCTGGGCGAATCGCCGTTAGCACACGTGAGACCGATGGCTTTTACAGCAATAGCTTCTCGGGCGGTAAAGGAACGGTTGATTATCTTGAAGACACCAGTGCACGCGGCCGTCTTGTTTGGAATGTAAGCGACGACCTGGAGCTCGATTTCCGAGCGGGTTATACCGACGTCAGCGGTGGCGCGATTAACTTTAATGCTGCTTTCGCTATTCCGGCGTTTGAGGCAGCGTTCGGAAGCCCAGCGTTCTTCGCTGATCCTAACGACCTCGATTTCAACTTCACGTTTAACGTGCCGGGCGAGAACGAACAAACCACGACCGATTTCTCGATCAAAGCCGACTACGCCATGGACGGCATGGACTTAGTCGCGAGCTTTGCGTACACCGACCTCGAGGAATACCTCCTCTCGGATGGTACGTCAGCGACTTTTTATGGCTACGAGTTAACGCCGCAGTGTCAGGAAGATCGCGCAACGCTGAATAGCTTTACTCGTCCTGATTTGTTTGGTCCCGTTGCCGCGCCTTTTGTGGTCCTTCCATCGGGTGACCCTGCGAATGACTTTGCCGGTGTTTATGGACCTTACACGCCCACCTCTTGTGATGGTTATCAGTATCAAGAGCGGAACCAGGAAGATATGAGCATCGACGTGCGCCTGGTCTCAAACAATGAAACAGGCCCTCGTTGGATTGCCGGTGTTTACTGGGCAGAGATCGATCGTGAGGTTGTTGTTGCCTATGGTGCCGATACTGGCAACGGTTTCTTGCGCCAGCCTTATGTGCCAGCGTCGGGTCCTAACCCCACAGATCTATTGTTCTGGGATCAGTTCGATACCACAGTCACGGCCTTCTACGGTCAGGTTGAATGGGATCTCTCTGATACTGTCGAGCTCGCTGTAGCAGGCCGATACGACCGTGAAGAGCGAAGCGTCGACAATCAGGTGCCTAACGTTACAAACTCAGGTCTTAACGTTAACCTCGTTGATCCTGCAACGTTTGCACCTCTTCCGATCAACCCTGCTCTGGCGGGTGGTTCGATTCCTAATCGAAACGCTGACTTCAATCAGTTCCAACCCAAAGTAACAGTCAGTTGGGCAGCGTCTGATGCGGTTAATTGGTACGCGTCTTACGGTGTGGGTTTCCGTTCCGGTGGATTCAACAGCGTCGGTACGAGCGACACCTTGAACTTCTGGTTTAACTCAGGATTCGGTGGTCCGGGCGAGGCGGTTGATGCCCAGCTCCAAATCACGGACGACTACGACAAAGAAGTATCGACCTCGGTTGAAGTGGGCTTCAAAGCGGAGTTCATGGACCGTCGCATTCGAATCAACGGTGCGGCGTTCCGTACGGATGTCGAAGACAACCAATTCTTCGAATTCTTTGCAGGTCCCTTTGGCCTCTTGAGAACGGTAACAACGATTGATGAGCTTACGATCAGTGGCTTTGAGATCGATGCATCGTTTGCGATGACCGAGAACCTGACAGTATATGGTGGTGCAGGCTTCCTCAACTCAGAGATCGAAGAGAACAGAAACCGTCCGTTGTCTGTCGGTAACGACGTACCTCAAGCGCCCGATTCGAGCGGTAACCTCGGCGTCGAGTGGGTAAGTTCCGTTGGATCGGGCATGGATCTCGTCGCTCGTGTTGACTATCAATACGTTGGCGAAACCCATTTCCACACGCTGCAAGGCGAGCAGACCCCAACAATCTGGAATGCTTTCTTTGCACCCGGATTTAACTCGGACTTTTCGAAGTCTGCGCGTGATGCTTACTCAACGGTTGATGCGCGTATCAGCCTGGAGGCGGCAAACTGGACGCTCACAGCCTGGGGTCGCAACTTGACCGACGAGAAGTACCTTCAGGAAGTGATTCCTGCGCCAGAGTTCGGTGGCACCTTTAACCACCCATCGGCGCTCCGTGGCTACGGTCTGGACTTCAGCTACCGCTTTTAAAAATCAATGATCATAAAAAAGGGGGCTTCTGCCCCCTTTTTTTGTACCCCTTTCAGGATCACGGTTCCCTCGGTCCTTACGGTTGGAATATACGCTTTCATGCCTGGTGCAGAGGTGAAAGTGTGCCAGTAATAAAGAGTGTCTTAACGAGCACTCTATGTGCTTGCTCGTTCAAGTGCCCTTGAAATCTCACCGGCTATGGGCCTGCACGTCTATTTCAATATTCCGATTAAAGCTGCGAGATTTCCTCATCCGAGAGCCCTAACAGACCACCCAGAATCTCGCTGTTGTGCTCGCCAATAGCCGCGCCCGGCCAGTGAGTTTCTCCAGGCGTTCGTGAAAGCTTTGGCATGATTGCCGGAATCTTGAGCGGTTCGCCATTTATCTCGACGGTCTCGAACATGCCGCGCGCGTTGTAATGCGGATCGGCCATCATATCCTCGACGCTATATATAGGACCCACGGGCACACGGACCGCCTCGAGCTTGTCGATAATTTCCGAAGAGCTGTGTTTTGCGCACCAGCCTGATAAAGCCTTATCGATTCGCTCCTGATGAACCACGCGTCCCGGATTGTGTGCAAGCTCGGGGTCTTCTGCCATATCCGCTCTGCCAGCCTCAGTCATCAGGCGCTTGAAAATGCTGTCGCCGTTGCCGCCGATGACAACATGCTTACCGTCCCTGCAAAGGTATGTATTGGTTGGAACGATGCCGGTAATGGTTGTGCCCGAGGGCTCACGAATAACGCCAGCACCATCGAATTCAGGCACTACACCCTCCAGTAGATTGAAAATCGATTCGTAGAGCGCGACATCGACAACCTGCCCTTCACCCGATTGATGGCGCTGAATGATAGCCAAGGCCACACCCAGCGCTGCATGAATGCCCGCGAGGGTGTCGCCCATGGAGATGTTAGGTCGAACAGGTGCTTCACCGGGCTCGCCGTTGATGTAGCGAAAGCCACCATAGCCTTCCGTGACAGAGGCGTAGCCAGGTTTGTTGGCAAAGGGTCCGGTTTGCCCGTAGCCGGAGATGCGCGCATAAATGACGCCTGGGTTCTTCTCTTTGACGACCTCTGGTCCGAGCCCCCACTTCTCCATAAGTCCCGGTCTAAAGTTTTCGATAACAACGTCAGCTTTGCACAAAAGGTCGAAGGCGAGTTCTTGGCCACGCTCGGACTTGAGATCGAGGGTCACACTTTTCTTATTCCGTGCGAGCGAGTGATACCAGAGCGAAGTGCCGTCTTTCACTTCGCGCCATTGCCGAATGGGATCGCCAGTTGGCGGTTCAACTTTTATGACCTCGGCGCCGAAGTAGCCGAGAATCGTGCCCGTGAAGGGGCCGGCAAGTAGTTGCCCTAATTCAACGACGCGCAGCCCTGCTAAAGGTCTTTGATCTGACATATAAAAATCCTTGGTAATGCGAGAGCTATACGCAGGTTTGCGACGGATAGCTTCAATCACGCCGGCACGTTTTGCTCGGCTTTAATGATATCGACGAGCTGGCTCTTGATGAATACCCCTAATAGACGGCACCTGAGACGCCTTGGTTCGCTTATTCAGCGCTAGGTACTGACCTCTTATTCCAGATTGAGTAAAGTCTAGGGCTCAAAATAAACTAAAAGATGTGCCCGGCTAAGGTCGGTTATTAGGCGATTTAGAGCCAAACAGGAGAGATAAATGACGGATTTAGCAAACAAGGTTATCTGGATTACGGGTGCCTCATCAGGCATTGGTAAAGCACTGGCTCAAACAGCAGCGCAACAGAACACAAAGTTGATTCTCTCGGGGCGAAGGGTAGAGGCGCTCGATGCGCTCGCCGAAGACTTGCCGGTAGATTGCTTGGTGCTGCCCTTCGAGGTAACTGACTACGGCGTGCTTGCTGAGAAGGTAGATGAAGCATGGGCTTGGCAGGGTCGCGTTGATGTATTGGTAAACAACGCCGGGATCAGCCAACGATGCTTGGCCATCGATGCTAAACCGGACGTTTACACCGACCTGATCAATGTCGATTTGATCGCCCCGATTTGGCTGACACAGTTACAGCTCGCACGCATGGCAGATGCAGGCGGTGGCCACATTATTGGGATCAGCTCTGTGGCAGGACGTATTGGTGCGCCGCTCAGAACGGCTTACTCGGCTGCAAAGTTTGGCTTGATTGGCTACATGGACGCACTGCGTACCGAGGTTGATCGCACTCACAACATCAAAGTGACGAATATCCTCCCCGGCTCTGTCGCGACGGACGTTTCACGAAACGCGCTGACGGGCGATGGGTCCAAGCGTGGCATGTCCGACGCGGTCATCGATGCAGGCGATGACCCTATGGATTGCGCGCGCTGTATTTGGGAGGCGGTGAATGCTGACAAACCCGAATACATCTATGCGAAAGAGATGGAAATGGGCTTGGCACAGATGCGTCATGGTGACCCCGATACCTTCTTTAACGCAATCGCCGACTTCGGTGCGCAAACGGTTGCCGCCTATTGGAAAGAGAAAGAAGGCGCTTAAACTGTTTTCGCTAGCAAATGGGGCTGCCTTCAAGATTGACCTCCTAGCAAAAGGTTGTCTCCAGAACTCCTTCACCACCCATCAACTGGCCAGCTCTTTGGGAGCTGGCCAGGCCTGAGCTAGCAATACTGATCACTTCTCGTGATCAAAGTACAGCTGGTACTGAGACTGCGGTCAGTAGCTTGTGATGAGTATCGCTATGCTCCAAATCCCTGTTTTCGTCGTACAGATGTCCAAGCCTGCAGGACTTTTAAGGTGCAAAGTGCGCATCAAAATACTGGAAACGATTATTAGAATTCTGTAACTTCGCGGGTTCGATATCCGAAAGTGAAACTAGATTTTTACGTTTATTCCGTAAAAATTTATTGACGGCAGGTTGTCGTAGGTGGAGTAGCCACTCCAAAACATCATGAAGCTCTAAAGGAGAATGATTGTGAATACATTTTTCCCACGCAAAAAGCTGGCAATTCTGGCTTTAGCTGTCCCGGTAGCTATGGGTCTTCCCCTCCAAGCTGCTGCTCAAGATAGCGACCTTGAGGAAGTCATCGTAACGGGTACTCGCGTTGCTGATCGTTCAGCGGCAGACTCACCGGTTCCTGTAGACGTCATCACTGGATCTGAATTCCGTGATAACGGCTCAACTGACATCCAAGACATGCTGCGAACGTCGGTTCCTTCATTCGACGTAAACTCTCAGCCCATCAGCGACGCGGCTACGATTGTTCGCCCGCCAAACCTTCGCGGTTTATCACCAGACAACGTACTTGTTTTGGTAAACGGTAAGCGTCGTCACCGTGGTTCTGTGATTTCGTTCCTGGGTGGTGGTATCTCTGACGGTGCTCAGGGTGTTGACCTTGCGGCAATCCCTTCACTTGCACTCAAGCAGGTGGAAGTACTTCGTGACGGTGCATCATCACAGTACGGTTCTGATGCGATTGCCGGTGTGATGAACTTCCTTTTGCGCGACGACGCTGAAGGCCTTGAGGTTGTTACGCGCTATGGTTCAACCTTCGAAGGTGACGGCACTAACTACATGGTTTCTGCCAACCTAGGCTTGCCTCTTGGCGACAATGGT
>CBFIHK010000070.1:0-9976 GCA_965662305.1 Luminiphilus sp. | reverse complement strand
AACGTCTTCAAAGTAATCATTTTCACCGCTTCGCGAGTCTGTTATCGATACCAAGGTCAGTGACTCGCTCAACGACCAGGTCAAGCGCAAGCCAAAGCCGTCGTCTTTATTTTGCTCAAAGTTGGGCTGGTTAATGGCAAAACGATCCGGGTACTCAACACCCGGTTGAGCCGGGTTGGTAAGGATGCTCACAGCGCTGGTGTAGTTTGTTTCGGCATCGCCCTTGTTGTATTTAAAGAGCGCTTCGAGGTTGTCAGAAATATCCCACCGAGCCGATAAGCGCAATACGTCGCTCTCGGTATACATTTCTTGACCGCTGTTTACCTCGGTCCACATTCCCTCCCACTTTTGGTTTTGATAGGCGAGACGCAATGCAAACGAGTCACTGAGCGCCCAGTTTCCCACTAGCTCATAACGCCGCTGACCTTCGTCACCCATCGACAAGCCGAGGTGGAGCTCATCTTCATCACCTGGCTTATTTGTCACCAAACTGATCGCACCTGCGGCCGCATTTCTTCCAAAAAGCGTGCCTTGAGGACCCTTCACAACCTCGATGCGATTGATATCAAAAAAGTTACTGGTCGCAAAGATATTACGGCCCACGTAAGCGTCATCAATAAACACCCCGACTGAGGGTTCCGAACCAATGGTCCAGTCGCTGCTACCAATACCGCGAATGGCCCAGGTGTTCGTCGCTAAACCATAATCAGCACCGCTTAAGCCAGCGACCATCGGGATGACTTCGGTGATCGTATTGACGCCTGTTTGCTCAAGTAGCTCTTGGTCGATGGCACTGATCGAGATCGGCACCTCCTGAAGGCTTTGCTCACGTTTCTGAGCCGTAACCAACACTTCCTCTAGTTGTGCGAAGGCGGAATTCGCTACGAACAACGCCGCGATAGCGATAGAAAGTCGTTTTTTATTGATATTTTTCATGGTCTTATCTCCTTGCAAGGGAAAAGTATGCTGGGGTAAGTGCATTCCCCATCTAGACGCCGATAGACGCTCTCAAATTAGGGGAGTGGCCCTCCCAAAGGTGTTCGTTCACGCCTGAAAACGGCGAGCATGACGAGCACCAAAATGAGGAGAGGTATAAACGTAATGCCAAACACAATCTCGATATCGGCAGCGCCAATCACGCCGGTGAGTAACAAAATCAGAGCGAAATGAAAGCCCAGGCCAAACAGGCCCAGTGACACAGCTGCAATGGTTGAAAGTCTGTCTACACGGTCTACCGCGCCCATCATCAGGACGGCAAAAAGTGCGTAGAGCCAAAACCCGAGGTAATCGAAAGAGGTATATAGAGAAAAGGGTATGGACACGTTCAATAGCGGGAGCAGTGTTCCAGCCATTTCGGAACCCGAGCCCCCTGTGACGGATGCCTCAGTTAACATCGGTATCGTCCAGATTGCCATGAACTTGGGAATTGCAAATGCCATGGTTGCCATGGCCACTGCACCAACAGCGAGGATGACCCGCAACGGCGCGACGTGGCGTGCGCGCAAAGCAATAGCAAGAAAGAAGCCCGAAAGACTTAGCATTGCGATGATCTGATTCACCCAGCCCGCGACAAATGACCCCATGTTTTCAGCGAGCCAAGCCAGCCTCTCGGTGTCCGTGGCATTTGCTCCAGTGGGCGCATCCAAAGGAAGTAGCGCGGCCGCAAAACCTGTGAGGATGCACAGAATGACCGTGACAAAGCCGAATTGATTAAGACTGCGATCAAACGATGCATCAACCGTAATATTTGACGTGGTGCTCTGCATTTATTCTTATTCTCCGTATCCTGTTGGACCCTTTCTGAGCCGGGATAAAGGCTTTTACATGTCAGGTGACAGGTTATAACATGTCATTTGACATGCTGGCAAGGTTGCCCAATGAGCTACGAAATTACGCGCAGGGATTTAGTCGGGGGCATCGCCATCGGTGCCGGAGGACTGCTGCTCGGAGGATGCGACAGAAAGTCGACTTCGCCGTTGGAAACAGCAGCACTTCCTAACCCTCACTCGAGAAACTATTCTGGCTACTACCCACCCACAGAAACGGGTATGCGTGGCAGCCATGAGGGCTCCTACGAGGTTGCACATGCTCTGAGTTGGCAAGGGCAAAAGCCAAGTGCTTATCGGTCACTGGACGAACACTACGACCTTGCCGTTGTGGGCGCAGGCATGAGCGGCTTAGCCGCTGCGCACTTCTATCAGAAAAAAATGGGGCCTAATGCGCGGATCCTTATTTTGGACAACCACGACGATTTTGGCGGGCATGCAAAACGCAATGAGTTTCATCAAGACGGTCGGATGATGGTGAGCCTTGGCGGTGCTCAGAATATTGAATGGCTATCTTATAGCGATGAAGCAGCTCAACTGATGAGCGATATTGGTATCAATGAGGATTTCCTCGATCTAATGGCCGAGCGCACCGCCACTGACTTGGCTCTGGTGGGGAATCTGGATGCCAACAACGGTGTGGCACTTCCTGGGGAGGCCGGTCACATCATGGTGGGCGGAAATTGGAATGGTGTGATGTTTGGTGCGGACGGCTACGACCTGGTCATTGCATCCCTTCCCCTACCGGAAGACGAGAAGATGAAACTCATTGCGTTCTGGGGGGGCAAGCAAGATTTTTTAGATGAGCTGTCCATGAGCGAGAAGTGGGACTACATCAACTCGGTAAGCTATAACCAATATCTGATAGATAAGGTGGGTTTGTTACCCTCTACCCTACCCATACTCAATGCAATCATCCTCCACCTCAGTGGCATGACCGGTTGGAATCTAACGGTTGGAGAGGCTATCTCAGGGGGCGGAAGCGGTATTAAGTCGATGGGCTGGTTTGGCAAGACTGCTGCTAAACTGGGCGGTGCTTTTCTCGACAAGCTTCTGTACATACGTATGTTCCCTGACGGAAATGCGTCGGTAGCTCGCCTACTGGTCCGACACTTGATTCCACAGGCAGCACCTGACTCCACGGGTCCGGAAAATATCGTCGCAGCACGATTCAACTACGACGCGCTGGACCGAGAGGACCATCGGGTGCGGCTGCGTCTAAACAGCACTGTGGTTGGTGTCAGAGAATTGCCTTCGTCGAAAGTTGAAGTGGACTACGTTGAGCGAGGAGAGGCTAAACGTATCACCGCATCGCATTGCATCATGGCCTGTTATAACGGTCTCATCCCTGATATTTGCCCTGAAATGCCGGAGACTCAAAAAGAAGGTCTGCGGTATGGCGTCAAAACTCCATTTGTCTACGCCAACGTGCAACTTCGTGACGGAGAGGCTTTTTCACAAGCGGGCGCCACGCTTTTTCAATGCCCTTACGACCCCTTTCAGTGGGTAAGCTGCGCGCCCGCGGTGAGCGTGGGTGGTTATGAACCTCCCCGAGATCCCAGTGACCCCATGGTCATGTTTATGATGCATTCCCCCATGTCACAGGACGCACCCGACGCGGGCTTATCAGTACGAGATCAACTCCGTTTGGCTCGCACGAAGATCTACAACGCACGTTTTGAGGACTATGAGCAAAAAATCCGAGATCAACTCCAATCGATGCTCGGGCAATATGGTTTTGATCATGTATCGGACATTCAGGCAATCACGGTCAACCGAATACCCCACGGTTACGCTTACCCCTACGTAAAGCTAGATGATCCCGACTGGGCGCATGGACAGGCTCCCCATGAAATTGGTCGAGCACAATTTGGCCGTATCTCCGTGGCCAACACAGACTCTGAGGCAGCCGCGCTTATGGATGCTGCCTTCGACGCCGCTTATCGCGCTGTCGAGGAGCAGACGGGCTAAAAATGATCTAGAGCGACCTGATGCGGCCGGCTGCCTCTATCACGCGCCTGAGTAACGCTGGGTAACAAAACTAAGAATCACCTTACGAACTGATGTTCGGTCGGCCCTCCAACGGCGACCTGCCCCCATGAACAATGATTCGCCCTCGACCATACTCATAATGGCCAATGCCTCTGCTCGTGGCTGCTTGACACCGCAGGCCGCGATTTTCGTCTCCAAGATCAATAAGAACTTAGCGTAAACATCCTCCAGCAAGTCAGAAACGAGGGGCTCTACCTGCTCCATCGCCCACAATTGAGCCCAGAGACGATCGCTAAACAACCCATCTAACGTGCCGACATGCTCATCGAGCATAAATTCAACCAGATCTGGAATGGAGGCATCATCACCGGACCAGCCACCGGATTCGAACGCCGAGGTAATCTCAGATTCAATGTAATTCACCAACTCCGTTAACAATATATCCCAAGTCCGGAAGTGGTATTGCAGCGCCCCGAGCTTCATTCCACTCGCCCTTGCCAAGGCTCGCATGCTTAAACTGCCGTAACCCTCATCGGCAATCAGCTCTATTGCATGTCGCAAGATCTCGATCTTTTTATCGGCTGCCATAGGGTTTACTCAAAATAATTTATGTCTTTAGAGTCGCTCAGCCCGCTTTCGGTTGCCATACTTTTATTCCCACGCTGGCTGATTAATGGCGTTTCAAAGCGCGTTAATGCTGCCTCGAAGAGGAAGCGCTCAAAAAGCTCCAACGTCTAGATAGTGTATCGACTCCTCAAGGAATAGCGTGCCCACAAAGGCAAAGAATCACCCTTTTTTGCGCACAGCTAAAACAACGTTGTGAGTCGAGGTATTTCGGGCTCCGCGATCGCTGACTCTCCCAACAGCAAACCAGCTGCAGACACAGAAGCCGCTGTTGAAATTGATCTGAGAAAAGTTCTTCGTGAGGATATCTTTGTCACTGCCACTCTAAACCCCTAACACAACGCGACGCCGGTGCTTAGCTCCGCATTATAGGTAGTGCGCCTTAATGCTTCTTTAAAATTTTAAATACAGCTAACCGCATGGCAGTGTCGACGTGTCCTAACGTGTTGTGGCGAGTTCTGTGAGCCTTGACATGGTAGAGGTCGCCAGTTCGAATCTGGCTGGTCCTACCAAATATAAAAGAGCCCGCCGCAAGCGGGCTTTTTTGTGTTTGAAGGTTTAACAAACTCTTGGACTGGCGAAGCCAGTCGAAAAACGCGACCTAAGGCGCGTTTAGTCCGCCGCAGCAAAGCGAGGGCGCTCGCTGGGCTCAATCGCCGGCACCAGTGCCGATTGAAGACAATCTGGCTGGCCCTACGAACTTTCTAAATATCTGTTATTACTGATATTTATTTTTCATGCTCGCCGAGTGGTCGCGTGTTGTGGCGGGTTACCTCTGCCGTAGAAAGGTGGTGATCAAAGATTGGCTTTCTTTCCCTAAGTAAGTCCCTTGGGTATTAGCCCGTTACTGATGGTTACGTCGCTAGTTGATGCTACACTGCATCAGGCCTCTTCTGTCTGACTCTACACGTGCGGATGGTTGTCACCACTACAGGAGTCAACGCAATGGCTATAACACTTCAGAGCTTTGGGTCCTTATCAGGAACTCAGAAATGAGGAAGACTAATTATTCTTTTGAAAAACGGCAGCGCGAGATTGCCAAGCAGAAAAAGAAAGAAGCCAAGCGCCTTAAAAAAGGCGAGAAGGACAACCAAAGTGATCAAGAAGAAAACGCTGCAGACATCGTCTGACACGAAGCGCGATGAGATAGCTAAAGAAACCGAAACGTTTCTTAAGGCAGGCAGTGAAATCAATCAAATCCCATATGGCGTTTCAGGTCTGGATCCAATGGGCCGTGGTAAACCCACAGCATATGGACAAAATAAAAAATAGGGCTATGGAGCACTGACTGAGATAGATACTTGTGGACAATAGTCACGTGAAGGCCCGCTCTAAAGAGTGAAGTGGAGCACCGTAGCACTCACTTAAACATGACTGCGCAAAGACGCAGCCGGGGGACATTATGAAATCTGACCAACTCCGCGAGAAACTGCTCGCGGCAGAAGCAAACTATTTGCGCAACCAAATCGTCGACCAGCTTTGCCGTTGGCACCGTTGTCGCAACGATAGGGACCTAATGCTAGCCCTCGGTACAGTGAGGGAGTTGGTTGACATTGAAGACTGCGAGGCCACCGTCTAGGCGACATCACGTGAGCGATGAATTAGCTAGCAAGATCATCCCGTCTTTGATTCAGTTCAACCTGACCAGGGAATCAAACCAATACCTCGGCACTATCGACCCTTTAGATGAGATAGCGCTATAGATCACTGGGCCGCAAGACGACATATTAAGTAGTTGGAAGCCAGCTTTTTTGGAGAGGGTGTTTGGACGAAAACCGATACTCAATGCCCTACTAAAGCTCTGCTGTAGTCATAGAGGAGTACCTAGCGGAGGGTTTCTTTAAAGAAGAAGCGGCATCAGCGCTTTTTTCTGCCAGCGAACGCATCAAGACGATGTGGAGACGCCCCACCATATCTAGAGGCGCAGAAATACCTCAAGCAGATACAAGCCTCAGGCTCGTTTAATGTGATCTCATCCCTGCTTTACCCGCAGCACCCGGGCTAGGTTAGAGACAAGCGACCCGCTTGCCTGTCTGTGATTCTCAAACTAATTTCGGGGTGTAAATACCTATGTTGTTGCGGCCAATCGGCCTTGACACAGTAGAGGTCGCCAGTCGAAAAACGCGACCTTAGGAGCGTTTAGTCCGCCGTAGCAAAACGAAGGCGCTCGCAGCTGTCAATCGCCAGAGGCAATGGCGATTGAAGACCATCAGGCTGGTCCTACCAAAGATAATAGAGCCCGCCTAACGCGGGCTTTTTTATGTGTGCAGGTTTGTCACAGTCTAGAACTGGTGACCGCGGTCTAAACACCCGACTATCGGCCATGATCTTTGCACACAGCCTAGGCAGTAGCATGAACGCCTGTTGGCACAACCTCGTAGCCAGGCTCTTCCGGTTCGTCATCGATCATTTCCGCGGGGAATCCTGGTGCACGGATATCTAGGCCGGTCGCATCTTCGAGACGCCTAATAATGTTGGGCGATAGTTCCCTCTCCCCGTAGCGGGCGATACCATCTTCAAATATCTCACAGATCAATGGTGAGATTTCTAAGGGCACGTTGTTGCGCTCGGCAATCGCTTGGAACAGGCCTACATCTTTCTTCACGAGATCCATGGTGAAGGAAATATCGCGGGATCCGTTCAAGATCACCTGGCTTTCTGTGACATGGCTGAAAGAGGTTCCCGAAGAAATCGCAATCGCCTCATAAGCCACATTCAGATCCATCCCTGCGGCCTTGGCCACCACCAAAGCCTCGGCATTCGCCGCCAAGTGCACCGTGGCAAGATAGTTTGTGAGCACTTTGAGCATAGACGCAGACCCAAGCTCACCCGCATGCAGAACCCGGCGGCCCAAAGTGGTCAACAAGGGAAGAATGCGCTCAAACGTGGCACGGTCACAGCCTGCGAAGATGGAGATATTGCCCGTATCAGCCCGGTGGCAACCACCCGAGACCGGACAGTCCACCGCCGCACCACCCGCTTCGACCACCAGGTTGCCCAGACGCACCGCCTCAGCCTGATCGGTGGTCGACATCTCCATCCAAATTTTGCCTTCGCAGACCTCGGGCAGCATTTCCTGCATCACCACATTAGATGCCGCCGGGGAAGGTAAGCAGGTAATCACTGCGTCACAGTCGCGCATGAGCTGGGCCGCACTTTCGCCCGCTTTTGCGCCCGTGGCAACCTTTTTAGCCACAAGGTCGGGATTCAGATCCAACACCGTAACGTCATGCCCGTTGCGGATTAGGCTGCCGCTGAGTTTACCGCCAACATTGCCGAGACCGATGAATCCAATTTTCATGGCTATGTCTCCTGTCGGGTTGGCGCTACTTGTCGTGCGCCGAAAAGGTTGCACAGGCGCTCGCTGAAAGCGGGCTTCTCAATATATGACGGCGTAGACCTCTAGCCAGTCTTATTTCCAACCAGCACGGTCGAATACCATAATCGCCGCGGCTTGGTTAATACCCAGTTCAGAGGCGTTCAACGTATCCTCGTTAAACTCCCCTAACCCGACCACCGCTGAAGTCCCCGCAATGCCTGGTACCGCCGGATATTCGTGATTGCCGTTAGCAAATAACAGCTGGGCTGATTCGCTGGTCAGGTATTCAAGAAACTTGACGGCATTTTCTGGATTGGGCGACGTGCTCACGAGGCCAGCACCGCTAATGTTGACGTGGGTTCCATCGCCCTCCTGACCCGGGAATACGATCTCCACGGCTGATGACACAGCTTGGTCGCCTGGGTCATCAGACGCCGCCAGTCGCGCTAGGTAGTAGGTATTCGCAACCCCAATCTGACACTCGCCGCTCGCCACAGCGCGGATCTGGCCGGTGTCATTACTCTGCGGTGTGCGCGCGAAATTCGCGACCACGCCGGCAGCCCACTCTTCAGCGGCGGCTTCGCCCATTCGAGACACCATCGCCGCCATCAAAGAGATATTGTAGATATTGCTTGAGGAACGAATGCAAACCTTGCCCCGATGTGCTGGATCAGCCAAATCTGCGTAGTCGCTCAGCGGCTCGGGTAGTCCAGCCTCCGCATTGTAAACAATGACCCGCGCCCGCTTGGACAGTCCTACCCACAAGCCCTCAGGGTGTCGCATATTTTCAGGCAAGCGCTCATTCAGAATCGGTGAATCGATGGGTCGAAAAATACCCGCCTGCTCTGCTCGCCACAGGCGTCCAGCGTCAACCGTGATGAGGAGATCGGCAGGGCTTGCCTCGCCCTCGCTTTTGATTCGCTCAATCAGCTCGTCAGCACCAGCTTCAATCAGATTGATTTTGATGCCTGTCGCCTCGGTGAAGTTCTCGTAGAGCGCGATGTCGGTGTCGTAATGACGCGATGAATACAGGTTGAGTTCACCTGCACTCGCACCTTCCGGGGCATCGTCGGTGGAGCACGACGTCAGTGCAGCAAGAGCCACCAGTGGGGCGAAGAAGAGCGATAGGAAGCGCATGTCATTACCTCTAAATAAAGTGTGTAAACGAGTCATTATTCTATTCAATCGGAAGATATCTGTGTCGCGAAAACTGAACCTGCTTTCGGTGTTACCCGAACGCAGGATCCCACAACAATGTCGGCACCCAGATCTCTAGGACATTCAAAGTCTAGCGGCGTGCCTTGAACACTCTCGACGGTCACTCGGTTTAAGCCGCCGATGCTATCGATATGGGTAATTTGTAAGCCGCCGCTATCGGTTTGCAACACAAACTGGTTTGCGTCCACGATCAGCATAACCGGTCCATTCGTTGTGGTTGGGTCAGTCAGAACATGTCGGTCCCACTCACCCAATGGCGACGTTATTCCGTCATCGTGAATAACACCTTCAAGCATCTGAGGGTTACCAAATAATTCTGCGGTGTAGCGTGACTTAGGCGCCTCGTACAAGGTTTGCGGCGTGCCGCTCTCGACCATCACACCTTGATCGAGCACAACAACGTTGTCACCCATAGCCAACACCTCATCCGGATCGTGAGTGACGAAAACGCCCACCGCACCCGTCTCGCGAATGATGTTCCGCGCATCTTTGCGAAGTGTTCTTCGCAGGGGAACGTCGAGATTAGCGTAGGGCTCATCGAAGAGCAGAACTGCAGGCTCGGGCGCCATGGCTCTTGCCAGCGCTACACGTTGGCGCTGCCCACCCGACAAACTATCGGGGTATCGCTCCGCGTAGTCAGACAAACCAACGCGGGCGAGCCACTCACGTGCGCGCTCTTTGGCGCCATTTTGCCGCAACCCGAAAGCGACGTTGTTGATGACACTCATGTGAGGGAATAAGGCGCCCTCTTGAAAGACCATCCCGACTGACCTTAGCTCCGGTGGTACCATCACGGCTGGACTGGCGAGCGTGGAACCATTCAGTGCAATCTCTCCGGACTGCATGGGAAGCAAGCCGGCCATCAGGCGCAGCAGCGTGGTCTTGCCACAGCCCGAGTGCCCAATCAAACAGGTGACTTCACCGGCCCTACACTCGAAAGAAATATCGTTTAGGGCCACATTCTTATTAAATCGATGCGACACTTTGTTAACTACAA
>CBFIHK010000069.1:0-10258 GCA_965662305.1 Luminiphilus sp. | reverse complement strand
CACGAGGGTGCCGGCGTTGTCGTTGAGGTGGGAGAGGGTGTTAAGTCTGTGAAGCCGGGCGACCATGTTATTCCGCTGTACACACCTGAGTGCCGAGAGTGCAACTTCTGTCTGCATCCCAAGACGAATCTCTGTCAGGCGATTCGGGAGACCCAAGGACAGGGCCTCATGCCGGATCATTCTAGTCGCTTCACGCTCGACGGTGAGCCCATCCTTCACTACATGGGATGCTCGACGTTTTCCAATTACACGGTCTTACCCGAAATTGCGGTTGCAAAGGTGAGAGAAGACGCGCCCTTCGACAAGATTTGTTACATCGGTTGTGGTGTGACGACAGGCATTGGCGCTGTCGCTTTCACGATGAAAGTTGAAGCGGGATCGACCGTTGCGGTCTTTGGTTTGGGGGGCATTGGACTCAACGTGATTCAAGGTGCTCGCATGGTCGGCGCCACGAGAATCATTGGTGTTGATTTAAACCCCGCGAAGGCCGACTTGGCGCGTCAATTTGGTATGACCGACTTTGTTAACCCGAGTGAGGTTGAGAACGTGGTCGACCACCTGATCCAAATGACCGGTGGTGGTGTTGACTACAGCTTCGAATGTATCGGTAACGTCAACGTGATGCGTCAGGCGCTCGAGTGCTGTCACAAGGGGTGGGGCCAGAGCTGCATTATTGGTGTCGCCGGTGCGGGACAAGAAATCTCAACGCGTCCGTTCCAGCTGGTTACTGGACGGTCATGGCGCGGGTCAGCGTTCGGCGGTGCGCGTGGTCGCACGGACGTACCCAAAATTGTTGATTGGTACATGGAAGGCAAGATCAATATCGATGAGATGATCACACATACCATGCCGCTTAATCAGATCAACGATGCCTTCGATCTTATGCACGAGGGCAAGAGCATCCGATCAGTGGTGACGTTCTAATGGAGCTCGAGCTGTTATCCTCGATTCACTGTTTTGGTGGAGAGCAGCGGCGCTATCAAGCGCCATCGGCGGCGCTCTCGGTTGACACCATCTTCTCGGTCTTTTTGCCCGAGTATGCTGCATCGAATCTGGTTCCTGTCGTCATCTACCTTTCAGGTCTTACGTGTACCGATGAAAATGCTGTCACCAAAGCGGGCGCACAGCGTGTCGCGAGTGAGCTAGGGCTGGCGCTGGTCTTTCCCGATACGAGTCCTCGTGGTGAAGGCGTGGCTGATGACGCCGAGGGTGCGTATGACCTAGGCCTTGGCGCTGGGTTTTACGTGAATGCAACGCAATCGCCTTGGGCCGATCACTATCAGATGGAGTCCTTTATCGTTGATGAGTTGCCGCAAGCACTCAGCGCGATTGAAGGTCTAGACCTCAGTCGGGTAAGCATTTGCGGGCATTCCATGGGCGGTCATGGCGCGATGACGCTGGCGCTAAAGAACCCCGGCATGTATCAATCAGTGAGTGCGTTCTCACCGATTTGCGCGCCGACGCATTGCCCCTGGGGACACAAGGTGTTCTCGGCTTATTTAGGTGATGATCGCGAGTCGTGGAAGCAGCACGATACCTGTGAACTGATTTCAGCAGGCGCTGCAACGATTCCTCTACTTGTCGACCAAGGAGCCGCGGATCAATTTCTACAGGACCAACTAAAACCTGAGTTGTTGACCGCCGCCTGTGAGGCCAATGATTTCCCGCTCACTTATCGTGAGCACGCGGGCTATGACCATAGCTATTTCTTCATCGCCTCATTCATGGAAGATCATCTGAGATTTCACGCCAAATATCTTCAGTGAGATCGTCAGTGGACTCAGGGTGCCATCGCCAACCATGGCACTCTCTGTGATTTTTAAGCCACTGATACTTAAGCAACGATATTTAGACGGGGATATTTAGAAACCAGTGCGGTCGAACCACGGTGCGGCGAGCTTTCCAATTACCGGCTAACCCGCAATATCCTGCTCTCGATCAGCATTCGGTTCCCCCTCCGCGAGAGCTCCTACTCGTAGATCGGGAAGTAGCCATTAATGCCTTTTTGTTCACGCCATGCCATGATCTGTGCCCTGAAGTCGGCGACCAAATCCGGTCGTGCTTGAGACAGGTCACTCGCTCCTCGAGGGTCGGTAGTGACATCGTAGAGTCGCAGATCACCTGTGTCGCGATACCAATAGAAGTGCCAGTGTTTTGTTCGCAGGGCGTAGCCCTCGGCGCGTCCTCCCATCGGGTCACCTGTGCGGCGATTATCTGAGTAGGTGATCATGACGTCTCGCTCAGGCGCAGTGCCGACACCCGATAACAGCGGTACCAGCGATACACCCTCAGTGGGCTCGTCTGGAGCAACACCGCCGATCTCTAATAAGGTGGGATAGATATCGAGTGCTGAAATCAAATGTTGCTCGTCGAGGCTGGCGGTGTATCGATCCTTCCAATAAAAGATCAGTGGCGAACCCACCGAGAGGTCATCGAGAGCACCTTTACCGGTAAGTCCACCTGTCGCGTACTCGGAGTTGTTGTAGTAAGTCGTTCCGGGGCTCCAATACTCCACGTTGGCGTCCTGCTCCCAACCGTTGTCGCTAATGTAGATAAAGACCGTGTTTTCCATGAGGCCGCGGCTCTCCATGAAATCCATCAAGTCACCCACGCCCGCATCCCACCAGGTGATGTTGCTGTAATAACGTTTGGCTGATTCTGATATCGGTTTATTTTCGTAGAATTTTCGAAAGCTGTAGGGCGCATCAAAGGGCGTGTGTGGCAGTGATGGACCAAACCAGATAAACATAGGTTCATCAGAGTGCCGATCGATAAAGTCATACAGCGAGTCCATGGTCTCACGCACGAGATCATTGCCCTCGGCGCCCATGAGTTCGAGGAAGAAGTCATCGTCGCCAAATTGCTCTTCGGTCCAGCCTCCTGTCATCCCCTCGTCAAAATGGCCAAATGCATAAGAGCGCTCCCACCACTTGCCCCCCCTGCCAGCTTACGTACCCATTGGCTTTTAGCGCTTTGGGTAAGGTATTGAAAGCTTTCATACCAGCGGCCTTTTCTGCCGTCAGCCATAGCTGACGCTGCTTGCCTTCAAGGGTTTCAAAACTAGGGTCTTCCGCTTGCCGTCTGGCGACGATGTCATTGACGCGTTTCTGGTAATCAACGGGATGTAGTCCCGTCGCCAGTGTGCGTAACGAAGGGCGGCAGTAAGGCGCAGTTACATGCGTATCAGAGAAGGTCACGCCACCCTCAGCGAGCGCATCCATTGAGGGGGTGACAACATGCTCATCACCCATGAATCCAAATTACGGATAGCCGTGGTCGTCACCGATGAGCAATACGATATTCGGTGGACGTTCGTTGCTAGACGCGCCAGCGCTTACCAGTATCAGGCCGATGCTCAGCATGAAGAATTTGGTCAAAGCGTTGAAAGTGATGTGACATGTCTGGGTCATAGAGAAAAGCCTGTTCTTATAAATGCCGTGTTGAATCAGAGCGCTCATCTAAACAGTGGTTTAGGGCGTCAGGGCGCCGTGACTACTCGTGTGTAATGGAGGAGCCCACTTCGTAGCGGTTTCAGATCGTTGCACGACGATATTCGCGTGGCGGCACCTGTTTCATCTTGGTAAAGGCGCGGTTGAAATTGCTGTAGCTTTCAAAGCCTACTTGGTCGCCAATCGCTGAAACAGAGAGATCGGAGGTTTCCAATAGGCGACAGGCTTGCTCGATTCTGCGCTCTGTCATGTAGGCGACAAAGCTGCACTGAAATACCTGTTTGAACCAGCGGCAAAAGGCGGGAACCGAGAGATTACAGAGTGTCGCCATTTCATAGACCGCAATAGGGCGATGCTGGTTGGCAGTAATGTGCTCGACCACTGCATTTAAACGTCGACCGCTACGATCATCCATGGCGTCGGGGCTGAAATCAATATTGGAAAGCCGGCTACCTTGATCGACCCGACTTGCGAGGGTTGCGAGCAACTCAAAGACACCGATCACGCGTCGAGCAGGCTCGAGAGCTTCGAGCAATTTGATCTGTGCAACCAAATTAGGCGGGATGTTCCGAAAGCTCAGTCCGTAACGCGCGGAATCTAGCAGTGCTCGAATAGGCGCAAATTCCAATATGCCCCCAACCAACTTTGGGTTGAAGTGAATCAAGGTCATATTGGTTTTGTCGTTGTCATCGGCGTAATTGAAATCGTGGGGCAGAAAGGATCCTGCGATCACAAGCTCCTTGGGCTGATAGTGGCCAAGGTAATCACCAACGATGCATTTCCCCGAGCCGCCGTCGGTGAAGATAATTTCGATTTCTTGGTGAAAGTGCCAGTAAGAGTGATTGCCCATCTCGTTCATTGTTCGAACGCTGATCGACTGATTTTTACTGTATTCCTCAAGTCGCTCGTAAAACGGTAGCATCGCGAAATCCCCATGTTTAGTGAACGAGGATGCACTATTTTCACTCTGTGACAATAAAAAAAGACAAATAAAGTCAAATAACTGGAGTATCGGGCGCGATTACAGGAGAACTTTTACTGAGAGTCTCTCTAATATCAGAGTCATAAAAAGTATTAAAAAATGAGACGGTTTTGCGCTTACACAACAGAAATAAATCGGCGGAGAGCGTTAAGTCACTTCCACGCATGAATGGGGATATTGAGGAGAGTGTCGATGACTTTTGAGGTCTCTCAAGCCAATCGCGATTTGTTTGCGCGCGAGGGGTACATGATCTTACCGGGCGTTATTCCCGCCGACTATTTCACGTTACTTCGTGAGGAGTGTTCTTACTTTCTGGGCTACATGGATGCCCGGATGGACGCAGGGCTCGTTGGTGAAGGTGCGCTCTCGGTGCGACGAAATCGTTACTTTGTAAATTCGCTTTACCGGTACAGCGAGCGCTTACATGAGTTCTTGTTTAGCGATCTCATGGCGGAAGTTTGCAAAGCCACTATCGGAGACAATGCAGTGCTGTTTAAGGAGCAATGGGTGGTCAAGGGTGCAGAGCAAGGCATGAACTTTGCCTGGCACCAAGACAGTGGTTACGTACTTGCCGAGGATCCCGGTACTGATTTTATCAGCGTGGAATGAATTCCTTTTGGCACTGGTGTTTAAAACGGATAACGACCAATTCACCTTGCCGGTCGGTCTCGCATCGATGATTCCCTCAACCGGGCAGCGCTGGGGCGACTTTGCGGCTGCGAGTATTTTGGTGAGTAAGCCGGTTGTCGTGCTGTTTTTCCTATTTCAACGCGCGCTGATCGGTGGCATGAATGCAGGATCGGTGAAGGGTTAGCTATGGCGTCAGTTGCGTTTAAGGCGATAGCAAAGCAGTTTCCGGGCGGAGAGGCCGCCGTGTCGGATCTGTCCCTCGATATTTCGTCAGGCGAGTTTCTCGTTCTGCTGGGTCCCTCGGGTTGCGGTAAATCGACGGCGCTTAGACTGTTGGCAGGGCTCGAAGACCCGACCTCGGGGGATATTCTGATCGATGGCTTACGGGTCAAAGATCTCCCCGCGGGTGGGCGTGAGTTGGGCATGGTGTTTCAGTTCTACGCGCTGTATCCGCATATGACGGTGCGCGAGAACCTCAGGTTCGGTTTGAGAAACGGTCCGCGCAAATCGCGTCTCGATGGCGCTGAAATCGAGCGGCGAGCGGACGAGGCGATCGATCTTCTTGATCTGGGCGCACTGACCGAGCGGTTGCCGAAAGAGCTTTCTGGAGGGCAGCAGCGGGTAGCAATCGGTCGCGCGCTCGCCAAGCGCCCCAAGGTGCTGTTAATGGACGAGCCCTTGTCAAATTTGGATGCGAAATTACGAAATCGCATGCGCTTCGAACTGCGTCGTCTGCACGAACAGCACGGTACAACCACAGTTTATGTCACGCACGATCAGGTGGAGGCGATGACCTTGGCCGACCGTATGGCAGTGCTCAACGCGGGGAAGTTGCAGCAAGTAGATGCTCCGCTTGAGGTTTACCGAAACCCAGCGAACGCGTTTGTTGCCGGGTTTATAGGCTCACCTCCGATGAATCTCATTGAGGGGGAGGCCAAAGACGGTGTCTTCCAGGTAGGTGGGACATCTTTAGCGCTTCCGGAGCATTTGGTCGGAAGTCGCGGTGAAGGGTCACTTGGGATTCGTCCCGAGGACAAAGATGTCGTCAGCGAGGGTGGCGTTCCCGTCACGCTCGAGGGCGAAGAACATTTGGGTGGCGAGCGCATTTTGCATTTCAATCTCGAGGGGCAATGGATGCGTATGCGAGCTAATCCTATGGGGGAAGGGAATGACCGTGTCGTTGGGCAGGGCATTCAGGTATCAGTAGCGTCTCAAAAGGCGCGATTTTTTGGAGATCACGAAAAGTGACGAAAGCAGTTGGTAGTGAGTGGTGGCGCGGTGCCTCCATTTACCAAATTTATCCGCGCAGCTTCATGGACGCGAACGGCGATGGTACAGGGGACATGCAAGGCATCACTCAGAAGTTAGACCACGTCGCAGCGCTTGGGGTCGATGCAATTTGGATTTCTCCTTTCTTCAAGTCACCGATGGATGACTTTGGTTATGACGTCTCAGACTATTGTGATGTTGACCCTTGTTTCGGAACACTTGCAGACTTTGACGCGCTGGTTGTAAAAGCGCACGAGCTCGGTCTCAAAGTCATCATCGATCAGGTCTACTCGCATTCATCGAGCGAGCATGCTTGGTTTGAGGAGAGCCGCTCGAGTCGTGATAACCCCAAGGCGGATTGGTACACCTGGGCGGATGCAAAGCCCGAGGGGTCACCGCCGAACAACTGGCAGTCCATTTTTATTGGTCCCGCGTGGACGTGGGACGCGCGACGCCAGCAGTACTATCTACACAACTTTCTGAGTACGCAGCCCGACCTAAATCTGCACAACCGGGAAGTACAGGATGCGCTGCTCGACACTGCACGATTCTGGTTGGATCGAGGCGTGGACGGATTCCGCTTGGATGCCATCAATTACGGCATGCACGATGAATCGCTAGCCGACAACCCGGTTGCCGACCCCGATGTTTGGGAAGGGTACCGTCCGGTCAATATGCAAAAGGCGTTGTACAACTCCAACCACAAAAAGCTGCCTGAGTTCCTCGAGCGCGTGCGAGCCTTGCTCGACGAATACGACGATCGATTTACCGTGGCGGAGGTGGGTGGTTTTGATGCGCCTGCGGTCATGCGTACCTACACACAAGGTAATCAGCGCCTCAACACAGCGTACAGCTTTGAATTTCTCGGTCTCCCCGAGTTCGATGCAAACCGTTTTGCTGAAATTCTGTCGCTTTGGCCGAACGACATCGCTGAGGGTTGGCCATCATGGGCGTTCAGTAATCACGATGTCCCACGCGTCGCGAGTCGATGGGGTAAATCACTTGCACATCGCCACCGCTGTGAGCTGATTACGCTGTTTCTGATTTCACTGCGCGGCAATATCTTCCTCTATCAAGGAGAGGAAATGGGACTGACACAAGTCGATATACCGTTTGAGAAGTTACAAGACCCGGAGGCGATCAAAAACTGGCCGCACACCCTAGGGCGCGACGGTGCGCGGACACCTATGCCGTGGACTTCAGGCTGTTGTCACGGTGGATTCTCGCCTGTTGAGCCCTGGCTGCCAGTGCCTGAGGAGCACCACGCCATAGCCGCAGATCAACACGGTGAGGACTCATTGATGAGCTCGGTGAAGGCGCTGATGAGAACGCGTTCGCAAAGCGAGATTCTAAAGCTGGGTGATATCGACGATATCGAAGCCAATGATGACGTTTTGTCGTTTACCCGTCGCTACGGTGATCAGCAGGTTCGTGTGGTTATGAACTTCTCCGATCGCGCGATTGAAGTCGACTTCGCAAACGGTGCAACACTGGTCGCTGGTGTAACCGCAGAGGGTTTGATGACGGAAGTATCTGCCTCCCTACCTGCTTTCTCAGGTGTGATTGCACACGTTAAGTAATGGTGGCTTGGCGACGTTTGGAGGAGGCTAATCTCGCGGATGAAAGGTTGGGATTTAAGCGACCCATTTGAGGCTTATCGAAGACTCGAGGGACAGCTGACGGTGGATTTTGTTGGCGAGGAAATCCCGTTGATTCTTCGACATGTTGATGTGCGAGACGCGGCGATGGATTGGCAGCGTTTTTCCTCTGACGCGCCGTTTCGCGTGCCAATCCCACCCGAAGATGGCGTTCGGCGAGTACGGCAAATTCCGATCGAGCTCGATCCGCCGAAAAGTCAGGGTTTCAAGGAGCTTCTCCGAGAGACCTTTGGGGCGCCGCGCAAGCCTGAATATGGCGATCGCATCAAAGCGCTCGTCGAGCGATCGGTAGCTCAGATCTTGGATGCAGGGTCATTTAATGTTGTCGACGAATTTGCACTGCCTTTGCAAGGCAAGGCGCTGACGCAACTCTTGCGCATGCCCGAGAGCGAGGCTGATGTCTGGCAGGCCTGGGGTACTAGCGTGTTTCACGATGACACAGGGTATTCAGAGCACAAAGGCCACGGACTCGAGGCCTATATTCTCGATCAGCTAGAGCGAACGCGAGACGATTCGGGTGCGGACTTCTTCAGCTGGCTCAACACTGTCGAGCATGAGGGTTGCAAGCTCACCGAAGACGAAAAGCTTGGCATCGCCTTACTTGTTTTTGCCGGAGGTCGCGACACCATCATCTCAATGGTTAGCTTCTGCTTTGTCTACTTTGCTAATCATCCGCAGTCATTAGTCGATATCCGCGAAAATCCAGCGCTTGAGCGGACAGCTCTAGAAGAATTTGTGCGCATCGTCTCACCGCTTTCTCATATTGGGCGCGTCTGCCCGCATGCAACCGAGGTTCACGGGGTATCGAGGAAGGAGGGTGAGCGAGTCTCCATTTGTTGGGCGAGCGCAAACCGCGATGATACGATATTTGCTGATCCCCATACGATCGATATCGCAAGACAGCGCAATGCGCACATGGGTTTTGGTTACGGTCCTCACATGTGTCTTGGGTCGATACATGCGCGGGTTCTACTCAGGTCGGTTATAGCGACTATGGCGGCGCAGATTGGTGAGATCACACTTCACGAGAGCATCCCTAAATGGGAGGACTGGAAGACGTATCGGCGACAAATTGGCTGCGAGAGATTGATAGTGTGCGTGCAATCGAGGTGAGCCTAGGAATATGAGCACCAAGAAAAAAAACGATAAGAAACGACTAAGAAAAGGTATCAAATCAGAAGGCTAGTTGGAGCAGAGCAAATGCGATTTGCACAAACGAATACGAGGACAGGAGAGTGTCGGGGTAGACTACTTAGCCTCATGAGTAAAACGCGCTTTGCACCCTCTGCCTCCTTGGCATCTCTGCTTTCAGTGGTGATGCTTGCGGGGATAACAAGTAACGCTGCGGCAGTTCAGTCACAGAGTGATGCAGCTTCCTCCGGCTGTGAAAACCCCGCCACAGCACCACTCCACGTGCCATCTCCGGACTGGCGCGAGCAAGTTGTTTATATGCTGTTTATCGACCGCTTTAACGACGGAAATCCTGCTAATAACGATCAGGGATATGGCGAATATAACCCAAGTCTCGAATCACACTTTAGTGGTGGTGATATACAGGGCTTGAGGGATCAGCTCGACTATCTCAAGGACTTGGGAGTGACTGCGGTTTGGGTAACCCCACCGGTCTTAAACCAGTGGTGGAGTACCCCCTACGAGGCAACCGGTTGGCACGGCTATTGGGCCGTCGATTTTAAAAAGGTTGATCCACATTTTGGCACCTTGGATGACTACCGATGGTTGTCGCGCGAGCTGCATTGCCGCGGCATGTATCTGATTCAGGACATCGTTGCGAATCATACGGCGAACTATTTCACCTACGACAATCAATATAACCCTGACAATACGGCGGAGAACTTCCGGTTGCTGGAGCCCGAGTCGCATCAGCGAACGCCTTCGCAATTCCCGTTCAATATGGTTGACCGGCTAAATCCAGAACACGCAGCGGCAAATATCTACCACTGGACACCCTCGGTCATCGATTACAACGATCCGCACCAAGAAAAGAATTATTCATTGGGACATCTTGCTGATCTCAACACAGAAAATCCGGTTGTGATCGAGGCCCTAAAAGACAGCTACAAGTTCTGGATTGAGGAGGCGGGTGTTGATGCGTTCAGGATCGATACGGTCATGCTTGTTCCGCACCAGTTTTGGCGGCGTTTCCTTCACGATGATGGCATCTATGCGTTCGCGAGATCGAAAGGCAAGGATTCCTTCCTAACCTTTGGTGAAGCAGTTCGCGTTTCCCAGCCGTTTGAGCGCTCGGGTGA
>CBFIHK010000068.1:0-10274 GCA_965662305.1 Luminiphilus sp. | reverse complement strand
TGACACCATCGACGTGGATACCTCGTCCCGCAACGTCGGTTGCGATCAGCACGCGTATGTGACCGGACTTGAAGCGCTCAAGAGTTTTAGTCCGCTTAACTTGTGCAACTTCACCCGACAAGATGCCGCATTCAAGCCCCTGCTTTTGCAGTCTCTCGTATACACGACGAACTTGATCTCGGCGATTTGCGAAGACAATCACCGAAGTAGCATCGGGTTCGGCAAGAATCCGCTTCAGAACATTGAGTCGATCACGGCTCTCTACAAGATAGACACGCTGGTCAACATTCTCTGTAGCAACTCGCTCTGGTTCGATTTCGACGGTGATGGGATCAAACGTCCACTGCCGCGCAAGGTTCATAATGTCTTGGCTAAACGTGGCGGAGAACAATAAGGTTTGACGATCCTCTTTTCTCGGTGTTGACCTCACGATGCGCTTAACTTGGGGAATAAAGCCCATATCAAGCATACGATCAGCTTCGTCCAAAACGAGTGATTCGACGCGATCTAAGAACATGTCGCCACGCTGTATAAAGTCGATCAAACGCCCAGGTGTCGCAACCACAATATCCGTGACGCGATCGTTTACCTTGGACAGTTGCTTTGCGTAGTCTGCGCCACCGATCAGAGTGACCGTATTTAGTCCCGTGTGCTTACCCAATTCGCGGGCATCATCTGCGATCTGCATGACCAACTCGCGAGTGGGTGCGAGCACTACAGCACGCGGCTCAGCAAGGTAACGTTCACCCTCAACTGGGTTGTTAAGTAAATCGTTGAATACGGTAATTAGGAAGGCCGCAGTTTTTCCGGTTCCAGTTTGCGCCTTACCAATAGCATCGTGCCCCTCAAGTGTGTAGGGCAGAGTCTTTGCCTGAATCGGCGAGCATTTCTCGAAGCCGAGGCCTTTGATGCCGCGCATCAGCGAGTCATCGAGATCAAGCGATTCGAATAAGATATCTTCGCTTGGGGGTGCCGTGTTTTCCGGCGTTTGGGCGGTGTTTTCAGACAATTGCAACGGGGTCCTAATAAAAGAGGCCGGAGCATAGCACACTGCCCTCACAACACCCCGCTTATTTCACCGCCATCTACCGGCAGACGTTCCGAAGATCCGCCGCACTCTTGGAGAGCCCACCAGATTGATCCGGTTTTCAGTCTCTGGCCACCCCCTTTGGACTTTGGGCTTTGGGCTTTGGGCTTTGGGCTTTGGGCTTTGGGCTTTGGGCTTTGGGCTTTGGGCTTTGGGCTTTGGGTCGATAGTTTTCTTCGATCCCATCCGTCGCGCCATTGCAACGAATATCGTACCTCGCCCCCACCGATAAAACAGGACCGCTGTAACGCCCTCGTGATAACCTGCGAACGTCTAGAGAGAGGCTTCATGGTTCGAACATCTACATCACTGACGTCCGAGTTAAAGCAACTCTGGCGTATCGGCTGGCCACTGTTACTAGCGCAGGCAGCACAGATGGGTACAGGTGTTGTCGACACCATCATGGCCGCCCGTTTTGGCGACAAAGACCTAGCCGCCATCGCCATTGGATTTCATATATGGCTACCGCTATATCTCATTGTTCTCGGAGTGATGTTTGCCTCGTCATCCATCATTGCGCAGGACTTTGGCGCCGGCCGTATTCAACGCATTAGAGATCAACTCCCCCAATCACTCTGGGTAGCTGTGTTACTCAGTTTGCTTGTCGCACCCGTGTGCTATGTCAGCCCTATCGGGCTTCCTTATCTGGGCATCGATGCGCTGACTGCACAAAAATCCGGGGAGTACATCCGCATGGTGGCGTTTGGGCTGCCCGCCATCGGGATATTTATGGCACTTAGATATCACACCCAGGGAATTGGCATTACGTCGCCGTTTGCCGTAGCAGCTGTCATAGGTTTCTTTGCGAATATCCCTCTGAATTACATGTTTATTTTTGGGTTCGGCGATATTCCAGCCATGGGAGCCAGAGGCTGCGGCATCGCCACGGCTATCTCGATGTGGTTATCGGCCCTCATCATTACGGTCTACGTACTCAATAAAAAATCCCTAAAACAGTACCTTCCACCCTGGACGCCCGTGGCTCCTGACCCCACTGCGATAAAGTCGATTTTGGTTCTCGGATTCCCTGTCGGTGCCACCATGTTTCTCGAAACCGCCGTTTTCACAGGGATTGCCCTCTTAGTCTCATCACTCGGCGATGTCGCTATTGGCGCTCATCAAATCGCATTCAACGTATGGGATATGTTCTACATCCCAATGCTCGCTATTGGTGGAGCTATGGCGACGAGAATGGGCCATGCAATTGGTGCTCAGGATAAACCCGGTGTGTACCGCGCGCTAAAGGCGGGAATTATCTATTCAGTCGCTGTCAGCGCTACAACCATGGTCATACTACTGTCGCTACCCAACCTCATTGTATCGGTGTACACACAATCGACGGACATGTCGCTGCTTGCTGTACGCCTACTGAGTTTCGCCGCCCTGTTCGTGATGATAGACGCCGTACAAATTGTGGGCTCGTTCTCAATGCGAGCCTACAAGAAAACAACCTTCCCGTTTATCGCTTCAATGGTTGCGTACTGGTTGATCGCCCTCCCTCTCGGCTATTACCTCGGCATCATTAGTTCGGACAACGCGTCGGACGGTGCGGCGGGCTTTTGGGTAGGCATCATTGTAGGCGTAGGTGTGGCCTCAGGCATGATCGCTATCAAACTGGTGGGCCTTTTGAGACAGCCCTTACCCAAAGATTTTCTCGTCGAAGCTTAACGACTCTAGTCGCCAATGTGTCAAAAGCATCTCCCGAAGCGACCGCTCAAAAAGGAGATCGAGATGAGGTCTACCACATTGTGACTCAAGTCGCGGTCACTTAATCCGACTCTGAACTCATCGCTTTCCAGATAGTCAGCGCGAAGGTAGTCAACCCTGAGACATTACGAATGGGCGCATCCTGTAGCTGGGCCAATAGCAAGCTTATCGATTCGCTGTTCTTGAGCATCGTAAACCCGTAAAACGCCCCAGACGGGTGTTATTTTTCCAGCAAGCGCAAGGAGGGCGTCTTGTGCTTGCCAGGCAGCAATGACACCGATCACCGGCCCGAGCACGCCCTCATTCCGACAATCCGCGGTCCGTTGGGCATCAACGACAGGCGCTATACACTGATAACACCCTTCGCTTCTGGATCGACTAAAAGCCGCGACCTGTCCGTTAAGTCTTGTAGCAGCGCCCATTACCCAAGGTAAACCTAAAGTGCGGGTCGTCGCCTCGATATGGTGACGCGCCTCGAGGTTGTCGGTTGCATCGAGCACCAAGTCAACGCCTTTAAGCACCACCTCGTCACGTTCTGAATCAGTCCCAAACCGATAGTGCTCCGCCGTGATCAAAACGTCTTTATTAAGCGCTTTTAATTGACGCGCCAGCGCCTCGGATTTTGGCTTACCAAGATCGGTCTCACGAAACGCAAGCTGGCGATGAAGGTTGCTCATCTCGACAACATCATCGTCGATAAGGGTAATTGCTCCAACACCGGCGCCAGCCAAATACAGTCCGATCATCGACCCTAGCCCACCGCAACCCACAATAGCCACTGAGGCGGACGCAATTGCCTCCTGCCCTGAGAAGTCAATTTCCGCTAATAAAATCTGACGCGAATAACGCTCCAACCATTCGTCGTTCATGCTGCCCAACATCCACCTGTGACACGCGGTCGCCCCGCTAAATCATGCCGCAATGTCACATTGCCAAAACCACGCTCTCTCATCAACTTTGCAACACTCGCCGCCTGATCGTATCCATGCTCTATCAACAACCAGCCACCTACCTCCAGATGTACCGGTGAAGCGTCAACAATGGTTCTTATGGCAGAGAGACCGTCATCGCCATCCGTTAGGGCCTTTGCAGGCTCGAATCTAAGATCGCCAGCCGTGAGATGTGGATCATTGGCAGCGATGTAGGGTGGGTTTGAAACAATCAGTGACCACACTCGTCCGGCGAGGCCGCTCCACCAATCGGACTCGGCAAGCTCAATACCTAAGCCAAGCGCCACTGCGTTCTCACGCGCAACCGCTAATGCGGCAGGGCTCTTGTCAGTCGCGGTGACTGCAAGATGCGGGCAAGCAGACTTCACCGCAAGTGCAATAGCACCGCTGCCCGTGCCCAAATCCAGAAGGCTCGAGCAGGCTTGCTGTTCAAATATTTCGATTGCCCACTCTACGAGATATTCAGTCTCAGGACGGGGTATCAGTACGTCTGGGGTGACCTTCAATTTGAGCGCCCAGAACTCGCGAAAACCCAATAGATACGCAAGCGGCGTTCCACTCCGACGCTGCTGACACAGCTGCTCAAATTCCCTGACTACTGCCTCTGACAAATCGTCTGTATCGTGGGCGATTAACCAAGCCCGCTCCTCGCGACCCAGACAGTGCAAAAGCAGTGCTTCGGCATCACGCCGGAACCCTGCTTGCCTGGCCAGCGCTTGTTTTACATTCACGCGGCGCTCACTCGTCGCCGAGCGCGGCAAGGAGGTCGGCTTGATGCTCCTGACGCAGCGGCTGGACCACAGCGTCCAAATCGCCCTGTATGACTTCGTCAAGCTTGTATAACGTGAGATTAATCCGATGGTCAGTGACGCGCCCCTGAGGGTAATTATAGGTTCGAATACGGTCGGACCGATCGCCCGTCCCTACCAGATTACGACGCTCTTCAGCCTGCTCTGCCGCCAATTGCTGCTCAGAAGCAGACGCAAGTTTTGCCTGCAAAAGCGACATCGCCCTAGCGCGGTTCTTATGCTGCGATCGCTCATCCTGACACTCGACCACAATGCCCGTGGGTATGTGGGTTAAGCGAACGGCAGAGTCAGTAGTGTTGACGTGCTGGCCGCCAGCGCCCGACGAGCGGTAGGTGTCGACCCGTAAATCTTCTTTACGAATTTCGATCTCTTCGACCTCATCGGGTTCAGCCATGACCGCAACAGTGCAGGCTGACGTATGGATGCGACCCTGTGACTCGGTTTCAGGAACTCTTTGTACGCGATGCGCGCCTGATTCAAACTTTAGATGCGCGTATACCGACTCACCCGCTACGCGCGTAATAATTTCCTTGAATCCACCGTGCTCACCAGCACGCTCGGAAATAACCTCTATTGCCCAGCGTTTAGTCTCCGCATATCGCGAGTACATGCGAAACAAATCGCCTGAGAAGATAGCCGCCTCATCGCCCCCCGTTCCTGCACGAATCTCCAAAAAGACATTATTTTTGTCTTTCGGATCCTTTGGCAACATCAAGATCTGAAGATCAGCCTCCGCTGTTACCATAAACGACTCAGCCGCTGTCACCTCCTCCTCAGCCATCTCCCTGACGTCAGGGTCTGAGTCAGTGAGCATAAGCTGGGCTTCTTCGAGATCATCCTGTGCGCGGCGGTAGCCGTCATAGACTTTCACGACTTCATCAAGCTGCGCATATTCTTGTGATAGCGCTCTGAATTTATTGGGATCGGAAGCCGTTTCCGCATCAGCCAATAACGCCGAGACTTCCTCGTGACGATCTGATAAGGATTCAAGCTTGGTAACAAGCGACGATTTCACAGTTAAAGGCCTTTATCGAACGCGCGCATGATCAGTATGTTCTGGGAACCGGAGTAGTTTAACGAAGCGCGGAGCTATTGAAGTGTCGACGAACCATCCGAAGGTATCGAAGAGGGCACACCCAATAACTCTGCTGCACGAGAGACATTAACACGATCGCCCTCTTTTGCGATCTGTTTCAGTCCAGCGGTTGGTGCGTGAATGAGTTTATTGGTGAGATCACGGGACAGGCGAGTAATCACCTCTTCAGCAGGCTTTCCGCTCTCAAGCGCCTTCAACGCACGCTCCAACTCAGCTTGCTGAATCGCCATAGCGGACTCGCGATAGTTGCGCACCACGTCGGAAGACGCGCGCAAGTGCCATGATGCTTCAACCTCAACAACACCCTCTTCAACAATCTTGTCCGCCTTGCTGGCCTCATGGCTACGCAGCCGAACATTTTCCTCTACGACATCGCGCAGATCGTCCACAGTGTAGAGGTATACATCGGACAGGGAGCCGACTTGAGGCTCAATGTCTCGAGGCACAGCCAAGTCAATGAGAAGTGCAGGCCTGAAGCGGCGGGCTTTTATGGCCTCCTCAACCGCACCCTTACCCAAGATTGGCAATTGGCTCGCTGTGGAACTGATAACGATATCTGCACTCGGCAGTCGCTCCGTTACGTCGGCGAGTAAGATGGCTTCCGCATTGAATTGCTCAGCTAGCGTCTCAGCACGTTTCAGTGTCCGGTTGGCCACAATGAGCTTGCCGAGTCCTGCCTCATTGAGATGCCTCGCTACAAGCTCGATGGTTTCTCCCGCCCCGAGCAACAGCGCCGTGCGGTTGCCAAGATCCGAAAAAATTCGGCCCGCCAAATCAACTGCAGCGTAAGCAACCGATACTGGATTCTCGCCGATGGCGGTATCGGTGCGAACGCGCTTGGCCAACCGGAATGCTTCAGGAAAAAGCTTGGTTAAGGAGTCGCCGATGCCGCCGCTCTCCTGAGACACCGCGAACGCCGACTTAATCTGCCCAAGAATTTGGGGCTCGCCCAACACCATCGAGTTCAATCCTGCGGCCACACGTACCAAATGTGTTAGCGCTGGCAGCCCGTGACTTTGATAAGTGCAGGAAGCAAGATCCTCGGGGGACAATCCATGGAACTTTGCCAACCACTGAACAACATCATCACCCGCAGCCGCGGCCTGATCTTCCTCTGAAAACCAACCATAGATTTCGGTTCGGTTACAGGTACTGAGAATCACGCCTTCTTCGAGCTGCGTAGAAGAAATCAAATCAGAAATTGCCTCGGGGACTATCTCAGGCGCAAACGCCACACGTTCGCGAACATCGACAGGCGCCGAGTCGTGGTTAATCCCGATGACAATTATTTTTGACGTCATATATGTAAATTATAGAATACATTTTTTGTCCACTATAACAGACAAATTAGCTTTCATGCGGGCATGTGCCGAATTCGTCGGGTATGTCATTATTATATCTATGCAAATGACTAGACCTTTACTCATCGCCTTATTTATCAGCTTGGGGGGCTGCGTAACTGCACCCAAGGAGACCATTTCGAGTTCTGATAATTCGATTACGTCTCATGGGGCAGATTCAGATATCTCGGCTAAGGGACCGTACTCAGACATTCCTACCGCGCAACTCAAACAACTCCTGGAAGCAGAGTTCGCAATACGCGCTCGAAATCTGGCACTGGGTCTCAAGAAACTCGAAGCGGCGAGTCTCGCCGTGCCTGATCCCGACATTGCCCGTCGTGCTCTGCAATTAGCGCAGTTTTTACGAAATCAAGACTCCACCCTCGTTTTGGCGCAACGTGTATCCGATTTAGTACCGGAGGACGGTTCAGCCGCCACCTTTGCAGCGGCATTGTTGATCGAGCGCGGAGACGTTGTTACCGCGCTCCCCTACGCGAAACGCGCATTTGCGTCGTCGTCTGATATAAATCCAGCCGCGCTATTGAATGGCTTTAACGACCAGCCAAGTGAAACGCAGGCGCTGATCAAAGACCTGATAACCGACCTAAGTGAGACCTACCCGAACCAACCTCGCGCCGTTTTTGCGAAAGCATTACTGGCATGGCGAGAGGGAAAGATCGAAGAGGCTGATCGAATCCTGCAAGAACTATTTGCCCTCGAGCCCTATCACGAGCGTGGGACGCTCCTGATCACAGAAATTCGACTACGCACCGATGAAAGCGTAGCGTTCGACTATCTACTGGCAGCCATTAAAGCTACCAACAGTCCGCTTCTGCGTTATCAATACGCCCGATTCCTTATGGGAAAGCAGCGCTTGGATGATGCGAAACAACAATTCGACGCGTTAGTTGAGATAGCGCCAGAGAATACCGACTACGCGATGGGATCGGCGATTCTTGATTTGGAACTCGACCAGCCAGCAACAGCACTAGTCACACTCGATAGCGTTATTTCGATGGAGCAGCGCCTCAACGATGCGCATTTATATCGTGGAATTGCGTTGACTCGCCTGGGTGATAAACCGGGCGCGCTGGAATCCTTCAACAAAGTTGGCCCCTCGACTAACCTCACCACCGCGTTGCGAGAGGCAAGTGCACTCCTTGTGGAACAGGGGTCTGCGAAGGCAATCAATGCCTTTTTTGAAGTACATCGGGAGGCCTACCCTGATGCACGTGAAATCAACTTTATCTTCCATGCCGAATCATTGACTTCGATAGACGCATCTCAAGCGATCGATGTACTTTCCCTCGGTATAGAGGCAGTGCCAAATTCAACGCGCATGCTTTACGCGAGAGCCAATTTGCTAGAGCGAGCTGGGCGCTTTGACGCTGCAGAGAGTGACTATCGAAGTGTTCTTGAACTCACGCCCGGAGATGCGGGTGCCCTCAATGCACTTGGCTACGCCTTGACGAACAATACTGAACGATTTTCTGAGGCTGCCGAGCTTCTCGAGGAGGCCATTGCGAAAGACCCGCGAAACCCGGCGATCATCGACAGTTTGGGATGGGTTTATTTCAAATTAGGGAAAAATCATCAGGCCGAGGTACTACTAAAAGAAGCATACCAGCAGTACCCAGACCCCGAGGTTGCCGCACATCTGATCGAACTCCTCTGGTCGGTGGGGCGTGAAATTGAGGCGCGTGACCTAATGACCACACAGTTGAAAACATCGCCCAATAACACTGTGCTCATCGATACTGCGATGCGACTCGCAATACCTCTACCCAAGTGAGGCATTAATGAACGCACGCGGGCTGCTGATTACTCTGATGATGGCTATAGCCATGACAGGGTGCATGCATCAAACGCGCACTATAGACCCGCAACCTATCTCGAACGCGTCCCAGGTGTCACTAACAGAGCCTTGGACCGCCAGGGGCAAATTATTGGTGACAACGGAGGACGCCAAGCAATCACTCCGTTTTACATGGCGCCACAATACTGCCGCAGATGACATTATCACCATTGGGGATACACTCGGTATCCGACAGCTTGAACTTCATGAACGTAACGGGGTGCTATTTCAGCGAATGGCCGACGGCACTCTCCGGTCCATTCAGACTCACCAGCTTGAGGGGGAACTCAGCGGACTCGCTTTATTGTCACCGTCCGATTTAGCCAGAGCGTTAACGGGGGAAACATCGATCTCCCATGGTGTAAGCTCAGAGGTGACTGCTTGGCAGTCGGTTGATGGCATCACTGCGCCACGCGTTATTCGAGTGCAAGGGGCTGACATCGCAGTAAAGGTCGTCATCAACAGTTGGGAACTGACCAAAAATGTCTAGCAATGTGATCGAGGTGCTCAGCCCCGCGAAACTGAATTTGTTTCTGCATGTGACTGGGCGGCAAGCTAACGGGTATCACGAGCTACAAACCGTCTTCCAACTGCTCAACTGGGGAGATACCCTCAGATTCGAGTTAAGCGATATACCAGGTGTTCGCCTGACCTCCGATCTTAGCGGCGTCCACCATGCGGACAACCTGATCATCCGCGCTGCGGACCTATTGTCCCTACCGAGTGACGCGGGTGTCTTGGTCAACGTCGATAAAGTTATCCCAATGGGCGGCGGCCTTGGAGGCGGAAGCTCTAACGCAGCAGTCACGATGCTTGCACTCAATAAGCTGTTAGCACTGGGGTACGACGTTGATGAGATGGCCGATATGGGTGCGGCTTTAGGTGCTGACGTCCCTGTATTTGTGCGTGGGCAATCGGCATGGGGCGAGGGCATAGGTGAAAAGCTGACGCCGATTGAGCTTCCAAATCGCTGGTATGTGATTATTTACCCCAATTGTCACGTCTCAACACAGGAAATCTTCACCGCTCCAGAATTGACACGCAATACTCCGCCAATTACAGTGTCGGCCTTTTTCGGCGGGGCGGTACGCAACGACCTCCAACCAGTGGTTGAGGCGCGTTACGAACCAGTGAAAACAGCCTTGAAATGGCTGTCGGAACGAGGCTCCGCCATGATGACCGGAAGCGGCGCGTGTGTATTCGCCGCCTACGACGAACGCGAAGTAGCCGAGCAAGTTGCAGGTGACGCCGCGGGCCAATTTAAGGCTTTCGTCGCAGAGGGAATTAATCGCTACTCATTGTAGTAGCATGGACAAATTATTGGGGCGTCGCCAAGCGGCAAGGCAGCGGGTTTTGATCCCGCCATTCGGAGGTTCGAATCCTCCCGCCCCAGCCATTTTCTACTCGCAGGATGCCCCGCATGTCTTCGA
>CBFIHK010000067.1:0-10447 GCA_965662305.1 Luminiphilus sp. | reverse complement strand
GGTATCGACGGTGGACTTTGCAAATCGCTATGGCGTATCGGAACGGACGCTCTCGAGACGATTTCAACGCGCAACTGGGACAACACCGTGGCAGTATCTGCTCACACTGCGCATGAACGAAGCAGCTACCCTTTTGCGAAGCACACCGCTATCAATCACCCAGATTGCTGCGGAAGTTGGCATAACGGACTCCGCGCACTTCTCGAAACAGTTTAAGAAAGCGAATCAACTAACCCCCTCTCAATATCGCAAAGCCGTTAGAGGTCACGTTTTTTCTACCAATTGAGGGATGTCTTTTCATTGAGACACGGGTGGCGCTGTGGCTTAATCGCTCACCACATAAAATCGCACTGGAGATTTCCGTCATGTCCGAAGCAATCTACATTGTCAGCGGCGCTAGAACGCCCATGGGCGGCCTCATGGGAGACCTAGCAGCCGTCACAGCCCCAGAACTCGGTAGCACGGCGATCAAGGCGGCTGTCGAAAGAGCCGACCTGAGTGGCGACAAGGTCAATGAAGTCTTCATGGGTTGCGTTCTCCCCGCAGGACTCAAACAATGCCCTGCGCGACAAGCGAGCCGCTACGCGGGTCTGCCCGATCACGTTGGCGCAGTTACGGTAAACAAAGCTTGCGGCAGTGGCATGCAAGCGACCATTTTTGGCATCGATAGCATCCGTGCAGGGACGAACAAGATTGCCATTGCAGGTGGCTTAGAGAGTATGTCAAACGCGCCGCATTTAATGCCAAGTGGGCGTGCCGGACAGCGACTCGGCCACACGCAAATTTACGATCACATGTTTATGGATGGCCTCGAAGATGCCTACACGGGCGGTGCCATGGGCAGCTTCGCGCAAGCTACAGCCGATGAACATGGGATAACGCGAGAAGCGATGGACGAGTTTGCGATTCAAAGCCTGACTCGCGCAAAGAACGCTATCGAACAAGGCCTCCTCAAGGCAGAGACCGCTGCCGTAGAGGTAAAGACGCGCCGAGAGACGATTACTGTTGTCGACGATGAGCAACCTCACAAGGGTCGTGTAGACAAAATCCCTGGCTTGAGGCCCGCCTTTGCCAAGGAGGGAACCATTACCGCAGCAAACGCGAGCTCGATATCCGATGGTGCTAGTGCGCTGATTCTTGCAAGCGAATCTGCCGTTGAGCAATACGGTCTCAAACCAATGGCTAAAGTTGTGGCTCACTCACGCTCAAGCCGTGACCCCGCTGAATTCACTCTAGCCCCTGTGGACGCCATTTCTTCTCTCTTAGAGAAAACCGGTTGGTCGGCGGATGACGTAGATCTGTGGGAGATTAACGAGGCCTTTGCGATGGTGACTATGCTCGCCATGAAAGCCCATGGATTGGACCCCGAGAAAGTAAATGTTCACGGCGGTGCCTGCGCTCAGGGACATCCCATCGGCTCCACAGGCTCTCGCATCATTGTCACGCTGATGCACGCCATGCACCATTACGGTAAAGATCGCGGCGTAGCCGCACTCTGCATTGGTGGTGGTGAGGCAACGGCAGTTGCCATCGAGAAGTGTTGAGTTAGGAGAGGTTTCATGCCGCTAGATTCGGTTCCAGATATTCTGGACGACATACGCGAAGGGAAGATGGTCATCCTGATGGATGATGAAGACCGCGAGAATGAGGGTGATCTCGTTATTGCAGCGGAAAAAGTAACGCCTGAAATCATCAACTTCTTTGCTAGCGAGGCTTGTGGACTGATCTGCATGCCCATTACCGCAGAGCGGGCCCGTCAACTTCGCATACCGCTTATGGTGCGTGACAACAGATCCCAGCACGAAACCAACTTCACCGTATCAATTGATGCCACACACGCTGTCGGGCCGGGCGTTAGCGCAAAACAGCGTGCCCACACAATACTGGAAGCTGTAAAACCTGACGCAAAGCCCTCTGATATCTCTCAGCCAGGGCATATCTTCCCGTTGGTTGCGAAACCCGGTGGCGTGCTACAGCGCGCGGGGCACACGGAAGCCGGGGTGGACCTTGCGCGGATAGCCGGCTGTGAGCCGGCAGCGGTGATTGTAGAGATCATGAATGAAGATGGCACGATGGCGCGACGCCCCGAGTTGGAAGTGTTTGCTGAAAAGCACAACCTGCGAATTGGAACCATCGCAGATTTGATTGAATATCGTGCCCTGCATGAGCAGTCCGTGCGATGCACAGGTGAATTCCCTATCGATACTCGCTGGGGACAATTCACGCTGACAACGTTTGAAGACCTTGTTGATGGGCAGTTGCAATACGCTTTGCACAAGGGCGACCTCTCGGAACCCGATCTCCCTGTCCGAATACAGCCGATAAATACCCTGCGCGATGTATTGGGGACTAAATTACCCAATGGTTCGCGAGGATGGTCCTACGAATCAGCAATGGCCTACATAGCAGAGCATGGGCGTGGACTGGTTGTCATGCTTGGCGGGTGGGAGTCGCCGGATACGATTATGCGCAACATCGCACAACTCGCTGGCACGGCTGAAGTCGAAGCACCACCCCAAAACTACCGTGTCATTGGCACGGGTGCACAAATGCTTCGACACCTTGGCGTCACCAACATGAAGGTCATGTCGGCGCCCATTAAATTCAATGCGATCTCGGGTTTCCAGCTCGAGGTATCGGGCTTCATTTCGCGCCCATAAACGCTTGAAAATCAGGCGTCTTGGCGCGGCGCCTTATTGAGTTGAACGTCAATGCTGATCTATTAGGTCTCTTTTGATCTTGAGGTAGAGATTAAATAATTAATGGACGGGCCGGTTAACACCACCAGACCAATTACGACCATCCAATACTTTTCCCCCAATGTTTCTCCCGCAAGGTAACGAAACGCACCGTAGCCTAAAACGCTTACGAGAAGTGCAACACAAACATACAAATTCCAAACTACAAATTTCTTCAACCTATTACCCTATCCATTCTGAGAAAGCGTCTTTAACAACCGAGCAGAATTAAGCTAAGAGCGTTTTTAAATCCACTGCAACTGCTTGGTTTGCGCCTCTGAGCAGAGAGAATCAACTATGGAAGGTGACCGCTGAGCCGAGATCTGTGCGATCAGTTACCACATCGTTGATTGGCGTATCTACCGGATAACCAAACGACAACCCAAACATCAATTTATGATGCTCAGGCACCTCGATTACCTCGCGTATTTGCTTCGCCATGAAGCCCAGCGCGGTCTGTGGACATGAACCTAGCCCTTGTGCAGTCAAACCAAGCATGACTGTTTGAGTAAACATGCCGAGATCACAGGCCTCTCTCAGCCCAAAACCATTGGGCAACATGAAAAACGCCACTGCAGGCGCATCAAAAAACCGGAAGTTTCCAAGAAACCATTCCTGACGCTTAGCCTTCTCCTCTCGTGGAATACCGAGCGCATCATAAAGCGCCTTTGCTGCACCGTATTGCCGATCTTTGTAGACACCTTCATAGACGCCATCATAGGGAAAGTCAGGCGCGACATCGCCCTTAGCGAAGGCCATAGGCAGCACTTCTCGAAGTTTTTCTAACTTATCACCGGTGACGATGTGCACGAACCACGGTTGGGTATTGCAATTACTCGGGGCGCGCAGAGCGGGAGCAAACACCGCGTCAATGACATCGCGTCCAACAGGGTCAGCCTTGAAGGCCCTGATCGAACGACGTTCATTCACGATTGCTTGGAAGGTCTCTGCGACGTTACTCATGGTTACTCCTAAAAAATCCAAAAGGCCGATGGAGCGAGGCTACACCGACTCAATGGTAAGTTGAATAGTACAAACAGGTTGCCTCTAAATAGCCCAGAACAAGGCTTTTAGGTCAGAACGATCGAACACTTCCATCGGGGTTGAGTGGCGCGTCACGATTGACTGGCCAGGACGCGTCGAACCGCGCTATTCCTACGGGCTCCGCGGCCTTCAGCTTACGCGTGGCAGCCACTGCACCTTTCGGAGCAACACCACTTAGCCAAGTATACGCAGCAACATAGGAGTCCTCTTGCACATCGGCAAATGGGCGGGTCGCGTCATCCTCCGCCTCAAAGAAGGTGAATCGTCCGGTACTCACTAAGCCGGTAAAATACCCGCCCTGCCCTTCTCCGTTCTGGATCTCAAAAGCAATTAACCTGAGTCGTGTTTCACAGGCATCAGGATCAAGGTCAAAGGCATATTGCCCGACCGCTTTTCCCGAGGTTTCTGAACCGACAATCGCAACTTCGATATGGGGATCTAAACCGTTTATTAGTAACTCACTTGCAGACGCAGAACCCCCTGTAGTGATAAAGGCAATACGTAAGGGACTAAAGGTCTCGTCGAGGGAGATGAAATTGGCCGTGCTGTTTTGATCTTGGTGCTTGTCGTTGAGGTTAACGATATAACTCAACTGACCGTTGGCCGTATCTCCGGCAAGTAAGTTCAGAAATGTCTCGGCTACTCTGACGAGGCCACCACCGTTGTATCGAAGATCGATAATGAGATCGGTAACACCCGCGTCACGGAATTTTGTTGCGGCAGCACGTAAAGGGGCATCAGCGGCATCGATGAACGTTCTAAAATGAATATAGCCAATGGGTGAGCCGCTTTCACGCTCTATGACCAGTGCCTCGCCTGCCAAGGGAGGCGTCGTAGTCTCAGCAGTCGTGACCGATATCTCGCTCTCCTCTCCCTCGTACTCCACTCGAAATACAGTGGTCTGTAGTTCACCCCGAGTGCCAAACACTGCGCCGGGAAGCTCAGCATTTCGCGCCACCAACGCCTCCCAGGTTTCAAAGTCAGCTTCGCCATCGCGCTTTACGGCCAACAGTCTCTGCCCTCTTCTGATACCTGCCGTATGTGCTGGGCCATTTTCAAACGAGTCTGCGAAATAAAACTGGTTACTGATAATGCGATAGCGCACGCCATAACCGTAGAACGTGCCAGAAGTGAAACGCTGTTCATCCTCTTCAATCGTAGTCAGGTAGGAGAAGCCAGGGTCTCTACCGGTGCCGTCGGTCCAAATGGGTTGCATAATTGCAGCGAGGTAATCGGAGGGATCCGAATAGTCTGTGACATCGACTTGAGCCAACTCGTCATACCAGTAGTAGTAGCTCTCAGAAACGTCTTTGACAAATTGGATCTGCGCCTCAGTACCACAGGCATCGTTGCTGCCACCGCCAGTGCTGCCGCCCCCACCTGATCCAGAGCCCGAACCGTCATCGCCGCCTGCTAAGAATGAACTTGAAGAGGAGCCGCCTCCCCCCCCGCAAGAAGCGAGACTTAGAGTGACGAATAAAGTAACAAGTAGCTTTTGGGTCATTACTTCTAATTCCTTTGTACAATTCATAACCGGCTCGTGGTTACTATTCGCCTACAACCCGGGCTTGCTCCATCATATGGACTGCTTACAGCTAACACCACCGAGGCACGATAGAGAAAGCGCCTCTCTCCGCAAAGCGGCGAGGACGCTTTTCATAGGGCATTTTCCCATCGCTTATTTCATGTTGATTGCAGTTTGAAACCAAGGGCGCTGGGTAATGCGCTCGACATAGGTCTTAACGTTGGGCATATCGTCCGAGACGCAGCCCATGCGATTACTCATAAAGCAAGCGTGTCCCAACATAATGTCCGCAGCTGAAAAATCCCCTATCAGGTACTCACGTCCCTCCAGAGCCTCGTTGACCGGTTTCAGGGCATTGTTCAATAAGCGCTGCGCCTGGCCCAAGACAACAGGGTCTCTGCGATCCTCAGGGAGAAGAATGGTGTGAACAACAATGGTATTCATGGGTGGCATCACCATCCCCTCACAATAGTGGAACCATTGTAAAAACTCAGGGAACATTTTGCTCTCTGGCGCAGGCTTCAAACCACCGTCTTTGTGGCGCGCAAGAATGTACTCAACAATCGCACCTGACTCGTAAATTGAAACATCACCGTCTTCAAGCACGGGTACCCGGCCTAACGGATGACGATCACGGTGCTCATCTGACTTTAAATCCTTTGGGTGAAATGACATTGCATTGAGTTCGTACGGCAACTCGAGCTCTTCAAGTAACCAGAGAATACGACCGGCGCGAGAGTTAGGAGCGAAATGGAGTTTGAGCATAATCTTTCCTTTTTATTTTTCTCTTTACTGAAACCATGTTTTTTCTAGATGAAGGCCAACTCATCATAGCGTCCACGTGGATACAGGTTGCCATCCTGTCTGTAGAAGCTCGCTACTGTTTCCCACGTACCGCAAGCCTAGCGGTTATACATTGAAAAATCTTGTTTGCCCGTATTCATTTTATTCACATACAGCTATCTTTGGGCCCATGAATATCGACGCGCTATCCCAGTGCTTGAAAGCAGCTGCTGATCCCAGTCGCCTAAGGCTGCTTTTCCTTTGTAGTAAGGGCGAGCTGACCGTATCAGATCTCGTGCGGATCACCGGACACAGCCAGCCGCGCACCTCTCGTCACCTAAAAATTTTGCAAGATGCAGGTTTGCTCGAGAGTTTCCGTGAGCAGCATTTCATTTTCTACCGGGTTAATCGGAAGGCACCTTACCGCGAAATACTGAATACGCTGTTGGCGAGTATCAGCTCGTCGGATAGCACCATAGAAGAAGACAGTCGTCGGCTTTCGGTCATCCGAGAGGCGCGCGCACAGCTTGCAGAGAGCTATGTTGAAGATGAAGTACCCGAGTGGCTCGAATTACATCACTACCACGGAGATGAACAGACCTTCAGAGCGCATGTTACTGCGCTGCTGGAGGGCCATAAGGTTGGACATCTACTTGACATCGCCACAGGGACGGGACGCATGTTGGGCTTGGTCGGACCAATGGCTGCGAGTGGCTATGGCGTAGATCTCTCGAAGAAAATGGTTGTCGTCGCAAGAGATGCCATCGAAAAAACGGGTCTGACACACCTGTCAGTTCGACAGGAAGATATGTATCAAATGCGTTTTGCAGCGAACAGCTTTGACACTGTGACGATTGATCAGGTGCTTTACTTTGCCGATGATCCCGCTGCCCTCTTCCAGGAAGCGACACGCGTCCTTAAGCGCGAGGGTAAAATGCTGGTAGTCGCGTTCACCCAACACGAGAGCGAAGACGCCGAGCAAGTCTCTGTAAGTGTTGATATGAAGTCGATCATGGGTTGGTTAGTAAACGAGGATTTGTCGGTAGAACAAATCGATAAGATTCCCGGTGAGTCACTCGACATCAGCCTGATACTTGCGGCTAAGACCGGCTAGCCCATGCGCCCTATGTCACAACTTTGGTTGTCAACTTTGTTTCTCTTTTTGGTTGGCTGTACTAGCCTCTCGCCTATGAAGTCAGTTGATCTGAGAAATACCAGCGAGTTTCCCAGCTACGACATCTCGGCAGTCGGCGACGAAGCCTGCATGCGAGGTCTCGTGAAGTCCGATAAGCGGACGCGCGACGAGTTTATTGCGCAGTGGGAAAACACAACCGACGAAGAACTCGTCATGCTGTGGCTCTGGCATAACGGCGAGGTGAGAGAGATCTATCGACTGCCGCCACAAACACTCGCGCGCACTAGCCTGTTAGATGGCATGGGTATCGCCGTGGTCAGTGAGCGTAGCGGTGAGTGCCTGTTCAGTCAGGTCGTGATTGGAGAATCAATGGCCGGTGTAATCCAGCGACTCGATTAGTGCCAACCATATAGGCTAGATGCAGCCGTGTTTGCCTTGATAACGGTTCTACCAGCGCAGCCAATGAACAGCCCAACCCCGAGGCGCCACAGGTGACGAAGTTACAATCACGCAAAAGAAAGTGGCAAATTAAGCAACAGCGCGAAAGAGGGGTTTTAACACCCCTATTACAAACACAATCTATCGAGACAGGCTTTACGAAGCTTTACTGTAATCCACCAGCTTAGACTTATACGTTTCCCGCGGCAGCGTATTGTTACCTACCAGCGTCACATCTGCGCTTACCAGCAGTCGCTCTTTTATCGCAGACTTGATGCGCGATTGAAGCTCTGGATTGCTGGGGTTGGCACCTGCTGCTACCTCGACCGATATGGGTAGCGGCGGCTCTTGCTTAACCCCCTGCTGACTCGGTTGCACCAAAAACAGTCCAGACACATCACCGTTGAACTGGTCCAGCACGCTACGTATTGCGGTCGGGAATAGGTTCACACCGCGAACAATCAGCATATCGTCCGTACGCCCGACACAACGGATCCTTGGACCTGTCCTACCGGTAGCTGTCTCACCCATCTGTACTTCAACGTGATCTCGACTGCGGAACCGCAAAAGTGGCATTGCCTCGCGGCCGAGTGCGGTATAAACCAGCTCTCCTGAAGCGCCGTCTTCCCAATCTTTAGTCACACCCGTTGAAGGGTCAATCAGCTCAACGTGCACCGCACCACGCGCCATAAAGTGCATGCCTTGCTCCGCAGCATCCTCAGCCCAAACCGACAGAGAGATGTCACCGATCCCCATAGACTCGCGAACGGTGCAACCAAAGGCCTCGTTGATCGTTGCTCTGATAAGAGGGTCACCCCCGCCGGGCTCACCAGCAGTGATCATGTTCTGTAGGCCGAGCGTTCGCGTATCGATGCCGCGTTCGCGACACCAGTCGATCAGATACAAACCGTAAGAAGGTGTACAACTGACGCCCGTTGCCCCGAGCTTTTGTATCGCAGTCACCATGCGCTCAGTGTTGCCCGTTCCAACAGGGATCACTGAGGCACCAATTTTGTCAAAACCGTAGTAAACAGCGCCTGCGACAAAAGGCCCTGCGTTAAAACCTACGACCAAGCGCTGACCGCGTTTGAAGCCACCCGCGGTATAACCTCGCGCGACATTCGTCGCATACATATTCAAATCGTTTTCGGTAAGCCCAAGATAGCAAGGTGTACCCGTGGTTCCAGAGGTACTAAAGACGCGACGAAGCGCACTCGGATCCGCAGCCAAGTGGGCACCAAAAGGACCCTGATTAGCTTGTGTAGCGCGGATTTCGTCCTTTTCAGTGAACGGTAGCGCCCCAATTTCCGAGAGGTCTCCCACTTTTTCCGGCGTGTCGAAACCCGCTTCTTCCAATTTTTCACGGTAGAAGGGGGAGTGATCGAAAAGGTACTGAATCTGTTTTTTGTAACTGACTCGATCGAGTTCGAATTGTTCGGCTGTGGGTCTTGTCTCTATTTGGGGATCATAAACAGCGTGATCTCGCATTAACTCCCCCAACGTTTAGCGGCTTCAGCCATTCGAACACCGAAGACTGTTGCCGTCTGGCGGTCGCTCTGAGGTGGTGCGACATCACCGCCCTCATCCGCGTTTGCCTGAGTCATCAGGCCAATTGATGCACCGAGACGGTTAGGATCATTCTCGCTGCCACCCGAGTGATTATTACCCGGCATTTGACCAAGCCCTGTCCACACCATGCCGTGTTGCATTGCGAAGGTCATAAACTCGACCAGCGTATTTTGTTTGTCACCGTTCATGGCCGCCGAATTAGCAAAACCGCCCGCCATCTTGTTGGCCCAGCGTTGCTCCAGCCACCGGCTTGAACTCGCCTCCATAAACGCTTTAAACACAGCAGAGGCCGAGCCCATGTAGGTTGGAGAACCAAAGATCATTGCGTCCGCCTTATCGAGGACCTCAAAGCCCTCGGCATCTGGCGAATTGAGCGTCGATGCCTCGATGAGCGTGGCCTCAACACCCTCAACAGATGCGACGCCGGCGTGAACCGCCTCCGCAACCACCGATGTGTGTCCATAACCGGAGTGGTAAACAGTAACCACTGATATCGTCATGATGATTTCCTTGAATTAACGGTGGAATTGCTCGTTGTTCGGCGTGTGATCACCACCCAACCACTTTTTCAGGTCATCGTGGGCAGTTGCTGCTTTGTCCGCATTGATCTGCTCAACATCAGCATGATCAACCGTCCACTCAACAAGTAGACCCGACGGGTCAAAGCAATAAAGAGACCAGCAATAGCCGTGGTTCAGTGGATAAGCCTGACCACTTTCAAAGTAGCCCGCAGCCTCCAGACGATCCTTGATCCCATCCTGAGTCTCCTGATCAACTTTCATCGCCAGGTGACGGAAACCTGATGGCTGCAGCTCGGGACCAAATTCAGCGGCATCATCATCGTTAGCAAACTGGAAGAATGCCAAGGCTGATCCGTCACCAATATCAAAGAAGCAGTGCGCATAAGTACGCACTTTGCCAAATAAATCTGCCTCCTCGGCCCAAGTAGCCACCAGGCGGTAACCAATGATTTCCTCGTAGAAAGCGCGCATTTCCTCTAAGTCTTTGCAGACGTATGCGTTGTGGTGCATGCGGCTCGTAATTTGCGCTAGTGCGTTCATATCTCGCTCCCCGTTTATTCTCGATTTAATGTCATACGCCAAGTCCTTTCACTTAGAAGGACTTGGTGAATTCAATACCGTAACGTGCAGGTTGAGCCTTCCACAAGAAGTTCAGTGACCGGTTGGCGTTCGGTGAAAACTCAGTGTTGTACGC
>CBFIHK010000066.1:0-10560 GCA_965662305.1 Luminiphilus sp. | reverse complement strand
AGCGAATTGACCTTCTGCCAGCGCGCGAGTACCCGCTGCACACGGATGCGATCGAGCGATTCAAGATTGACTGGTATCGGAGTTTTGACAGTGACCCTGAAAAATGCAGTGTCTTTTTAGAGGTGAGCCAAGGCCGGGCTCCTCAAGGCGCAGAGTATTACATGCCTCTGTTCTTCGACGAATGTGAGTCACTCTTTGATTACTTGCCCAGCGATATTCCACTGGTCATGGTTGGCAATAACTTCGACTCAGCCAAACGCTTTTGGGGAGAGGTTAATAATCGATACGAAGAGTATGGTGTCGATCCTCGTCGCCCGCTCGTGCAGCCCTCGAGAGGATTTATTGCTCCGGAGGAGTTGTATGCGCGCGTGGGCAAGCACTGTGCAGTAGAGTTCAGGGATAACACGGAAGCCTCGCTTCACTTCGAGCTTGGCACTTATCGGCCTGAGCCCTTTTCTGCCTCTGAGGACTACCGCAACGTCTCGGGCGTAGGGAAATTATCGGTCCTCTTAAAGTCACACGACTCACCCGTGCTGTTGAGCGTCGAAAGCGCTGGCAGACGCGAGATCATCATGGAATCGCTCACCAGCGAAGGACTGAACCCTACCGCCGTTGAGAGCTGGGGGGAATTTAAGGCTTCCGGCAGTGACTTCGGCATTACGGTCACTGACATAACGCGGGAACTCTTCATTGCACCCAATGCGCCCGCATTAATTTCTGAAGACCAGCTTTTTGCTCAGCGTGTCGCTCAAAAACGACGGCGGCAACGCGAGGAAGAAACGGATACGCAGGCGATCATTCGGGATCTGACCGAATTACGACCGGGGCTCCCCGTTGTCCATCTTGAGCACGGTGTTGGTCGATACATGGGACTCGAGATATTGACCATCGACGGGCATGACGCTGAGTTTCTGCTGCTCGAGTATGCGAACGACGACAAATTATATGTACCCGTTGGTTCCCTACACCTCATCAGCCGCTATTCCGGCGGTGATGAAGATACGGCACCTCTGCACCGACTTGGCACCGAGCAGTGGAGCAAAGCCCGTAAAAAAGCGTCCGAGAGAGCTTCCGATGTTGCCGCTCAGTTGTTGGAGGTCTACGCGAAGCGTGAAGCGAGAATTGGATATGCCCATAAGCTCGATGAGAGCGCATGGACTGAATTTTGCGAGAGCTTCAATTTCGAGGAGACACCGGACCAAGCCGCTGCCATCGAAGCTGTCAGGGCCGATATGTGCGCCGAAAAAGTCATGGACCGTCTTGTGTGCGGTGACGTGGGTTTCGGCAAAACTGAGGTTGCTATGCGGGCGGCATTTATCTCGGCAAACAATCACAAGCAGGTGGCGGTCCTTGTGCCAACCACCCTGTTAGCCCAACAGCATTACAATAATTTCAACGATCGCTTCGCCGATTGGCCCATCACCGTTGAAGTCGTCTCGCGATTTAAAACTGCGAAAGACATTGCGGATGTAAGCCGCAGACTTCAGGCAGGTGAAATCGATATCTTAGTTGGCACCCACAAACTACTGCAGACTGACTTCGGATTCTCTGACCTCGGCTTGTTGATTATCGATGAAGAGCATCGTTTCGGCGTAAAGCAAAAAGAGGCTATCAAAGCGCTGCGTGCCGAGGTCGACATTCTCACCATGACGGCGACACCTATTCCACGAACGCTCAATATGGCACTAGGCGGCTTGAGGGATCTGTCGGTGATTGCTACGCCACCGGCGAAGCGACTCTCGATTAAGACTTTTATTCGAGAGCACAATATCGGGCTAGTGAAAGAGGCGATTCTCCGGGAGACATTGCGCGGCGGTCAGGTCTATTACCTCCACAACGAGGTGAAAACGCTCGAGGAGACGGCACGGAAATTGGGCGAACTGGTTCCCGAAATTTCCTTTGGCGTCGCGCACGGACAACTTCGCGAGCAAGAGCTCGAAAAAGTTATGTCTGACTTCTACCACCAGCGTCACAATGTTTTGGTTTGCTCGACCATTATTGAGACGGGCATCGATGTGCCAAACGCTAACACCATCATCATCGACAGAGCCGATAAATTTGGTCTCGCTCAGCTTCATCAATTAAGAGGGCGTGTCGGCCGTTCACATCATCAAGCTTACGCCTATCTTCTCACTCCCCCAAGGACAGCGCTTACAACAGATGCAGAGAAGCGGCTTGAGGCCATTGAATCGGCGGGGGCACTCGGCGCTGGCTTCATGTTGGCCTCGCACGATCTCGAAATTCGCGGCGCCGGGGAGCTACTTGGGGACGAGCAATCGGGCCAGATCCAACAAGTTGGCTTTTCCATGTATTTGGAGATGCTAAACCGCGCGGTAGAGTCATTGCGCAAAGGCGAAATTCCCGATGTGGACGCACCATTGGAGACTGGGACGGAGGTGAAGTTTCACGTACCAGCACTGATTCCGGACGATTACCTCCCCAATATCTCGACTCGCCTTGTCCTCTACAAGCGCGTTGCACAAGCGAAAAGCAAAGAACAACTGGACGAGGTTCAGGTGGAGATGATCGATCGGTTCGGCCTTCTGCCGGACGCAACTAAGCAACTTTTTGTTCAAGCTGAAGTGCGACTTCGCGCGGAGCGACTTGGGATATCAACCATTGACGTGGGCGCCGGAGGTGGTAGCGTCAAGTTTGAAAACACGACTCCGGTGCCGGTAAACGCTTTGATACAGCTACTACAAAGCAATCCCAAAGAATTCATATTAGCGGGATCTGATACGTTGCGATTTGTCAAAAATCTAGAGGGCGCTGCCGAGAGAAAGGAATATTTGGACAAGCTTCTGCAGCAATGGGAAAAAGCATGTGCCGATCTCAAATAGCTAAAGCGCTCGTGGGGCTCACGGTCTCGGTTTTTACGTTTAAGGCCGCAGGACAGAGCACAGATCAGCCGCTGGCCACCGTTGGTGATAACAGCGATGAACCCTCAGGCTGGATGCAGATAGAAATCGCCATCTTCGTTGATACCAGCGATGCAACCCTCGCCACAGAGCTGTGGGAAGTCACACCCACGCTTAGGTATCCAGCCAATCGACGTTGGTTAACCAACTATGCTGAAATCAAGTCGTTGATGGATGAGTGGGGTGAGGCCGCAGTTACAGTCGATACCAACGGCGCCATCTCGATCGTGCCAGAACCCCCATCACTTCCGGATCCAATATCGATGACCGATCCGAACGAGGTCATACCGAGCAACACGGAAGATGCTGGCGAGTCATCTGGAATCACATCAGATGATGCTGTGACACTACCCACAACCGTTGTGGGAACCGAGGGCGCTGTTGCAACCGAAACCTCGGGCGCGAGTCTTAAAGAATATGCGGATGGGGGCCAAATACCGCTGGACAGCCTTCAACTCGCCGAGTCCGAGGCCGACAACGACGTACTCTCTAGGCCATTGGATGTCGCCGCGGCTGACAGCGATGTTGGCGAGTTACACGCGTCATTGGATGACACCTCACTTCATGAGTCACTTATTGACGAAAACACACCCGAGAACGCATTAACCGAGCAATCGGTAGAGCCCCCTGAGAACCCAGAATCGATCAACTCCGCAGATGGGTTACTCACCCAAGAACCCACGGAGATACAGGAAGACACGGGCAACTTCTTTGCGATCGAGGGACTTGGAGAGGATTTCAATGGGCTGGTCAGCAATAATGAAAACCCAACCGGGCTTGCTGATGGCAGTCTCGGTACAGAAACGATTGACTGGCTCTCTGATTTTGAGGCCGAGAAACCGACTGAGGGCACTCTGCTCGACGCCGAGCCTACCCCGCCCCCGCTGCCCGCAAGCTATCAAACTATGCCGTTCGAGATGCTAACGGCGGGACTCAAAAGGCTCGAGAAGGATACCGGCCGGCGTGCGGTCTCAGTCCTTTCTTGGTTGCAGCCCACTGAGGGAGCCAGCGCTTCGGTCGTGGTAGATAATTGGCTACCAGAAAGCACGCTACCCAACCTACAGGGTACAGTGAGAGTTGCGCGCGCCACCCATAAAACTGAGGGATTTGAGCTGACCACTAGTTTATGGACGAACACAACAGCGAACTACCTGCCCGACCGACTACCCAGTCTCGAAGTACCCTCCGCACCAACACGTGTTTTACTGATTGAGCCTGAGAAAGCCACCAACGTCGAAACAGAGGGTATGAGCACAGAATTCATCGATATTTCTACGGGCTTGAATACAGTCACTCCCTCAGGCCTAGATTCGGAGGAAACCCGCGATTCGGATTCGGTAGTGACCTCAACACCTTTGTTCAAACACGCCATCGCGTTGAGTGAAACCAGGGACCTGCGCGAGGGATACGTAAGATATATCGACCATCCGGTCATTCAAGTCGCGGCCGTCTGGCGGGAGCTCACCTTTGGTGAGCTCTATGCATTAGGAGAGGCGCAACGTGTCAGGAAAGACATCGATAGCCTAACCCGCTCACTAGTGGTTCAGCAGTCTAAGAAACCCGCATTTAACAAAGAGCAACAACCACCTTCACTTAATCAGTAGGCTCAATCGGAGCGTGATGAATCGTTTGCGTGGGGAATGCTATTTCTGCCCCATGCTCCGCTACGATAGCGAGAACTTTCAAAAGAACGTCTTCTTTTATCGCGTGATACTCAACCCAGTTGGTTGTCTTAGTAAACGTATACAAGAAGAAATCCAGCGACGAAGAGCCCATGTGATTGAAATTTACAATCAGCGTGCGGTCTTGAGCGATATGAGGGTGCTCAAGCAACATCGCGTGAACTGACTTCACAATACTAGCAACCTTTGCCGCATCCTCGTATCGCAGGCCCACCGTTTCATAAATTCGCCGGTTGGTCATGCGCGATGGGTTTTCCAAAGAAACACTAGAGAACGTTGAATTTGGTACATAAAGCGGCCGCTGATCGAAGGTGCGAATTCTGGTCATACGAAGGCCAATATCCTCGACCGTTCCCTCAATATTTCGATCCGGAGATCTGATCCAGTCACCAACCGCAAAAGGTCGGTCCAGGTAAATGCTCACACCACCCAGAAAGTTGGCTAGAAGATCTTTTGCGGCAAAGCCAACGGCAATACCTCCTATCCCGCCGAAAGCCAGTAGACCCGAGACAGAGACGCCCAAAGACTGCATGACCATGAGTACAACCAAGACCCAGATGGTTATCCGTGCTAAACGAGCTACCGCGTTGATGGACGCTCGGTCATCTGATCCCTTGGGACCTCTGTGCTCAGCAAGGAGCTCCGCTTCAATGCCTGCAGACACTCGATGTAAAAGCCACCCTATAAGCAAAATGGCACCCGTATCGGCAAGCTGTAGCAGTGTTGCGCGTAAGCTTGTTGCCTGCTCAAACAGACCGAGTGAAATGTAGGCAACACAGATCCACATCGCCCACTCAGCCGGGGGTGAGATAGCGTAATAGACAACGTCATCCCAACGAGCTGCGGTGGTATCCGCAAAAGACCCGAGCTTCTGGACCAGCTTACGAATCAACAGGTGGGCTATTCCACCAAGTAGCAAAACCGAAACGAGCGCAGTGGGAACCGCAGGCGTTCCCAAAAATTCGCTTAGCGGTGAGATAAAGACAAGTATTGAGTCCATGTGATTTCCCTATCAACAGTGCCGCTAAACTAACCACGGAACGGCAATCGGCCAATACTGTACATTTATACATGCTGAAGTTATGATCAGGAGAACTAGAGGAGCAACGACATGGCAAAGTTGACCGCTCGGCAGCAGCAGGTTATGGACGTGATCAGAGGTAGCATCGACGCAACAGGGATGCCACCTACCCGCGCAGATATCGCCCGAACATTGGGTTTCAAATCGGCAAACGCCGCGGAAGAGCACCTAAAGGCACTGGCCAAGAAAGGTGCCATCGAGCTGGTCTCGGGAGCCTCACGGGGCATAAGGCTAACCGAGCAAAACGGGATCCCCATTGTGGGACGAGTCGCAGCAGGTGCTCCACTGCTTGCCCAAGAACACATTGAGGACTATTGCGACCTTAACTCGAACTTTTTCTCGCCTCCCGCGCACTATTTCTTGCAGGTGTGCGGTGACAGCATGATTAACGTGGGAATTTTTGATGGCGACTTGCTTGCCGTGCACAGCACCTCCGAGGTTCGGCAAGGCCAGATTGTGGTCGTCCGAATCGATGAAGAGGTCACCGTGAAACGGTGGAACCGGAAAAGCGACACCCGGGTAGATTTGGTCGCAGAGAACGAGGCCTACGCTCCAATTGAGCTCGACTTGAGCAGAGACTCAGTATCGATTGAGGGAATCAGCGTTGGCGTGATCCGTCGATGAAGCAGAGCGCCCTAATGGAGCGTACGAGACTCCGCAGTGTCTGCCGACTCTGAAGACTCCATCTCGACACCGGTCATCTCAGCGATTTTGGCTGCAGCTTGGATACCGGCTTGAATCATAACCTTTGCAACTTCGAGGTTATTGTCCATGAGGTAAGCGCTCGCCTCTTCCGAAAATTGAATACTCACTAACGGCTCTGAATCGTCGTCTGCTCGCTGCAGTACGACCTCACCATCACCCAAATCAACAATTTCTAAAAGCGACGTAGACATCTGACAACCTCACAATATGTCGTGTTGTTTTCAAGACAGTAACACTATAGATCGGGTATTGCCACAAACTGAGGCGAGTTTCATGACTCATCAATGGCGTCAGCGACACGATCGATCAAAGCCTCAAGGTTCTGCAAAATGTCGCCCGCCTTAACACAATCGAACTGATTACTGGTGACAGCCAGAAGATTTTGCTGGCGACGGCCATTCAAACCCGGAGCAATAGGCGCCGTTAGCTCGGAAAGCCAGTCAGTGTCCTCAAGGCGTGCCATCTCCCGCACCTCTGGAGAAATAGCGACACCCGGAGCGAGGTCTGGTAGTTCAGCTACCGAATGTGGCGGGAAAGACGGCGTTTGCACGACGCGCTGACAAGCTAACAATTGCCAGCCATAAGCATCTAAGAGATGCAACCTAGCGGCTGGTCCGTAAGCTGCATCGATCACGGACTCCGAATGCACTTTACTCGATATGGCCAACCGCCAGGCATCGATCATTATCGATGCCATGTACAGCGAGTGATTTGCGTAGGACTGGGCCTGGCTCAATCTACAATCTCGGCGCTACTTCTTGGACTTTGCTGATGACCGCGGTTTAGCCTTCGCTTTCGCCTTGGGCTTAGCCTTTTTCTTTGGAGCCGGCTTACCGGAGCCTTCAGAAACCCAGCCTCCGGAATTAAAAAAGGCCTTCCATCCCGTTGCCTTTCCCTCCACCTCAGTCATCACGTACTGCTCTTTCGTTTTTCGGCTAAAACGAATCTGAGTGCGATTAGACGCATCATCCGTTGTCGGTGCATCGAGCAAGAAGTGGTATTTAGGATCCAATGCGGCCTGATGGGGCAACAGCTCATCCACGAACGGGGCTCGTGTTTCACGGTGCTTCGGGAACTGGCTCGCTGCAAGGAATAACCCTGCGGCACCGTCGCGCAAAATATAGTGGTCCTCAACCTTTGCGCAGCGAAGCTCTGGCATTGGGATCGGATCCATCTTAGGTGGCGCAGCCTCGCCATTGCGGAGCAACTTCCGCGTATTAGAACACTCAGAGTTGGTGCAACCGAAGTACTTTCCAAATCTTCCCGTTTTCAGCTGCATCTCAGCCGTGCATTTATCGCACTCGAGCGTTGGGCCGTCATACCCCTTGATCTTGAAACTTCCCTGCTCAACCAAATATCCATCACAATCGGGGTTATTGCCGCAAACGTGGAGCTTTTGCGTCTCATCGATCAGATAGCTATCCATGGCGGTATTACACTTCGTGCAACGTTCTTTGGTCAGTAGGAGCCTTGATTCGGCTTCGTCATCCGCATCCGCAGAGACCACTTCATCACCGGGGATAAGATTGACCGTGCTTTTGCAGCGCTCCTTCGGAGGCAAGTTGTAGCCCGAGCACCCCAGAAAAACCCCAGTACTGGCAGTTCTAATCTGCATTGGCCGATCACACTGGTTGCAGGCAATGCCGGTAGCCGTTGGCTCATTGGCCTGCATACTACCCTCGCCCGGGCTCTCAGCGAGCTCTAGCTTGGCACGGAAGTCATCATAAAAAGTGTCGAGGACGTCGCGCCAGTCTTTACGACCTTCAGCAACTTCATCGAGATTCTCTTCCATCGAGGCCGTAAACCCGTAATCGAGCAGATCCTCAAAACTCTCTTGGAGCCGCTGAGTAACAATGTCACCCATTTTTTCTGCATAAAACCGGCGATTCTCAAGCTTCACGTAGCCACGGTCCTGAATCGTAGAAATAATGGCGGCGTAGGTTGATGGGCGACCTATGCCCCGCTTTTCAAGCTCTCTAACCAAGCTCGCTTCTCCGTAGCGCGCGGGTGGCTTCGTAAAGTGCTGTGAAGGGAGTAGCTCACTCAAGGAGAGCACGTCACCCACTTTGTAATCAGGCAGGATCGCATCGTCGCCCTTTCGGGCCATCGGGCTTTGAACGCGGGTGTAGCCGTCAAACTCGACCACTCGGCCCTTCGCCGTCATTTCATAACCAGCGGCACCCACCGTCACTGTGGTACTGAGATAGCGCGCGGGGGTCATCTGACACGCAACAAACTGACGCCAGATAAGCTCGTACAGGCGCTGCGCGTCTCTCTCAGCGTCTTTGAGCGCCTCGGCACGCAATGTGACATTCGACGGTCTAATCGCCTCGTGCGCCTCTTGGGCGCCTTCTCGCGCGCCATACCGATTAGGAGACTCGGGCAAATAAGCGCCAGAAAAGTGCTCGCTAATGTAATCGCGACAAGAAGTGACGGATTCGCTACTCAAATTGGTGGAGTCGGTCCGCATATACGTTATGTGACCCGCCTCATAGAGGCGCTGTGCAAGCGTCATCGTCTTTTTCACACTAAAGCCGAGACGTGTGCTCGCCGCCTGCTGAAGGGTCGACGTGATAAAGGGCGCTGGCGGACGCGAACTGGTCTTACGAGCCTCCAAATCAGTGACTGCAAACGACGAATCGCTAAGCGCGGAAACTGCCACTGCAGCATCAGCCTGCGATTTCGGCTCGAAGGCCTTGCCTTGGGCTCGTACCACCTCGAACCGAACAGGAGCTTCATCACCTCTCTGTAAGTCAGCATGAAGCTGCCAATACTCTTCGGGAACAAATGCTCGAATTTCCCGCTCACGCTCAACAATCAGGCGCACTGCTACCGATTGCACACGTCCAGCAGACAAGCCACGGGCGATTTTCGCCCAGAGCAGAGGCGAAACCTCAAACCCTACAACTCGATCCAAAAATCGCCGCGCTTGTTGCGCGTTGACCCTATTGGTGTCTAGCTGCGTGGGCTTAGCGAACGATTCCTGAATAGCCCGCTTTGTAATTTCGTTGAACACAACCCGTTGATAGCGAGAGTCATCGCCACCAATAATCTCTCTAAGGTGCCATGCGATCGCTTCTCCCTCGCGATCCAAATCGGTGGCGAGGTATATGGCATCAGCCGACTTCGCGAGCTTTTTGAGCTCATCGACCACTTTCTCTTTTCCCGGCAGAACCTCGTATCGAGCCGCCCAACCATTTTTGGGGTCTACACCCATCCGCCGCACAAGCTGCTCGCGCTTTTTCTTTGCTTGGTATCGAACCTTCTCGTCGGGGGCCATCTTTCGCGTGATCGCTGCCTGCGCTGCCCGCTCCTTTGGATCAGACACTGGCGCACTTCCCGCTGTAGGTAAATCACGCACGTGCCCAACGCTCGACTTTACAATGAAGTCTGAGCCCAGATACTTGTTGATCGTCTTCGCCTTTGCCGGCGACTCTACAATGACGAGTGATTTACCCATTTGCTAACTAACATCTCTAAAGTGACATTCAATTACGACCCAGACGCCGTGTCCGGCGGAGTTTACGGGACAACGATAGGCTGAGGTCAAGCACTTAATATGAATTTGATATTTGGAAAGCTATTCAAAACCGGGGACACTCTCCAAATGTTCAAGCGTCGCGATAACAGCATCGACCGCATCGATATCCCCTTTTTCATCCCAGAAGATTGACACGTAATCAACACCCAACTCCGCTATCAAAGCCCCATCGGGCAGCGACAGCAGCGCCTCACTAATCGGCTTTTCCGAGGGCACACTAACCCAGTTCCCCAATGATTTGACGGCCAGCCGAGATTCATCGAACCGCTGATCGCGCCCCGGGCGCCTGCGCCTGTAGGCAACAAGCGACAAATCCACCGGCAGTCGAAATCTTGCGGGAATCTCAGGGGTTTGTCCCAGCTTGATGGTAATACCCTGCTCCATTGCATGTGCCCGGATCTTGGCCTCATACCGCTGAGCCTCTGAAGGAAGCGCCGACATAAGCGGCGCCACCGCAACGGCAATGATTAACAAAATCCAGATGATCGACACAAACACCTCCGTGAACGGCTTAGATGAGCGAGGTCTTAAGCCGCAATACAACCACAGCAAATGTTTTCGCAATAGCTTTTTTCTTTACCAATCGCTAGTCCGCCCGCATACATGTTTAAGTCGCGAACGCACGACTACCGC
>CBFIHK010000065.1:0-10612 GCA_965662305.1 Luminiphilus sp. | reverse complement strand
CGAGGGCAATTGAGAACGAGAAGCAGAAGCAGTTGTTGTTTTACTTCTCAATCTGATCTGCCGTGGCACACCAGACGACACGCAACCCGTCAGCGCCAATTAACGCGTATTTAGGCAGATGCATGCTTAACTTTGACGATATTTTAAGGCAGTACTTTCCCGATCTAGGTATCCGCCATAGGCGGCTCACTTCGCTTGCTGGGAGGGTTTTAAGTCTTCTGTTTTTTCAGAGACGTTTCGAACAGTTTGATCGCGAATACCCAGGCAGTGAGGGCTTTGACTTTGTCGAATCCGCGCTTACTTTTTTTGATTTCCAACTTCGCACCCGAGAATCAGAGCGAGCACGAATCCCTGCCACTGGCAAAGTAGTGCTCGTTGCGAATCATCCGATAGGCTCACTCGACGGGCTATCCCTCCTCCACCTTATCCGGCAGATACGACCTGATGTAAAAGTCGTAGCCAACAATATGCTGATGCAAATAACACGCTTGCACCCTGTGCTCTTACCGGTCGACAACATGGGGGGGAAGACCGGCCGCAAACATTTGTTAGCCATTAAAGAGCATCTAAAAAACGAGTCTGCACTCTTAATCTTCCCCGCCGGTGAGGTTTCTCGGTTTGGTGCTAAAGGCGTTCGAGATCCGGCCTGGCAAAGTGGTTTCATAAAACTTGCCTCCGCCACCAAGGCGCCGATCCTGCCGATCTTCGTGGGTGGTCGAAACTCTGTTTTCTTCTACAGCCTGAGTATGCTCGCAAAGCCTTTATCAACTGCGTGGCTCATTAGGGAGATGTTTAAGCAAAGACACAACAAAATCGATGTCCGTATCGGAAGAGTCATCCCCCACGAAGTCTACTCAGCAAACAAAATTCCCGCAGCGACCCTCGCGGGCATGTTTAAACAACATGTCTACCGACTAGCGAAGAATCGGAAACCGATTTTTGACTCCGTTGACACGATAGCCCCGCCAGAGTCTCCAGTGCTAATTAAGCGCGAAGTTGCGGCCTGCGAGCGTTTAGGCAAAACACCCGACGGTAAACTCATTCTCCTGACAACTTCCAGGCAATCACCTTGCATCATGCGCGAGATAGGCAGACTCCGAGAAATGACCTTCAGGCTTGTCGGCGAAGGATCAGGTGCACCCCGGGATATGGACATTTTCGATAAAACCTATGACCAATTATTCCTTTGGGATGAGGGTGAACTGGATATTGTTGGTGCCTATCGACTGGGCGATGCGCGCTTACTCACTGAAGGAGGCGGCGTCTCGGCCTTGTATACAAGCACGCTTTTTGAGTTTTCATCCTCGATGCAGTGCTACTTCGCACAAGGACTAGAACTCGGTCGTAGCTTTGTTCAGCCAAAGTATCAAACACGTAATGCGCTCGATTATCTGTGGTATGGCATCGGCGCTTACGTATCGAAGAGACCGCATATCCGCTACCTGTTTGGGCCCACATCTATCTCGCGTTTTTACAGCCCCGAGGCCATAGCGCGGATCGCCTATTTCTACTCAGAAAACTACAAAAGCCTCCCCGTTGAGGTGCATCCTAGAACGCCTTTCACTATTTCCGATGAGGTCAAAGCAACGCTAGATACTGAATTTTTTGGAATCGACCGAGACGAGGACTTTAAGGCCTTGAAACACTACCTCGCATCGGAGGGTTTAAAGGTGCCGACGCTTTACAAGCACTACGCACAAACAACTGAGGAAACGGGTGTTACCTTTTGCGCCTTTAATCGGGACCCGGACTTTGGTGATTGCGTTGACGGCTTTGTCATCGCGGATCTCACCCTGCTGAAACCAAAGAAAAAAGCCCGTTATTTAGGACGCGACTGGTGTCATGAAGGAGCGCAACGCTAAAAAATCATGCAAAGTCAGAATCCTCTCTAACCCTACCGACGGAGCAGGAAACTACAGATGACCCCCTCGTGAGAGTCATTCACTCGGTTTTTGCGCGCATAAATACCAGAGTACGCCTGCTTCGCTTCCCATTGGTGGATAACTTTGCAAGGCTTCGCACGTTGGGTGTCTTTTGGTCTGCACCTGTCCCCGCCCAATATTGCTTAAGGGCTCGTCGTCTACAAACCCCAGTCTGGACCAAGTCTCTACATCATGCGTTGACCGTAGCCTGACCAGACGATCTGCAAGACCACTTTTTAGGAAATTGATCTGTGTATTTTAAAGACCTCGACCTGTCGTCGGAACTGTTGCGTGCTGTTGAGAAAAAAGGCTACGTTGAAGCAACCCCCATTCAGCAACAATCTATCCCGCTGGTCTTACAAGGCAAAGATCTACTGGCCGGTGCTCAAACCGGCACTGGCAAGACTGCAGGCTTTACCCTGCCATTACTGCAACTACTGCAGAACAAATATCCAAACACTCAACAGAAGCGTTACCCAAAAGTACTGATACTGACACCGACGCGCGAACTCGCTGCACAGGTGCACGAGAGTGTTCGGGACTACAGCAGTTATCTCAACTTCCGCTCGGCAGTCATATTTGGTGGGGTAAGCATTAACCCGCAAAAGCAAAAGCTTATTCGAGGCGTCGATATCATCATTGCGACACCGGGGCGGCTACTCGATCATGTTCAGCAACGGAGCGTGGATCTATCTAGAATTGAAACGCTCGTGCTCGATGAAGCCGATCGCATGCTTCAAATGGGCTTTATTCATGATATTCGTCGAGTGGTCAAGAACATACCAAAGCAGCGCCAAACACTGCTATTTTCTGCCACGTTTTCTACCGACATCAAACGCCTTGCCGCTGACTTCTTAACGAATCCAAGCGAGATTCAAGTCACGCCGGAGAACACGACTACGGAGCGTGTCAGTCAGGTGGTATATCCAGTGGATAAGCGCCGTAAGCGCGAACTCTTATCACAGCAAATCGGCGAGAATAATTGGCAACAAGTATTGGTTTTCACGCGCACCAAGCACGGCGCTAATCGACTCGCAGGGCAACTAGAGACAGACGGTATTACGGCCGCAGCGATTCACGGAAACAAATCCCAGGGCGCGCGCACCAAAGCCTTGGCCGATTTTAAAACGGGTATGGTCCGGGTACTGGTGGCCACCGATATCGCAGCCCGAGGCATTGATATTCACAAGCTTCCCCATGTTGTGAACTACGAACTACCCAATTCAGCCGAAGATTATGTGCACCGCATTGGTCGTACCGCACGCGCAGGACAGACCGGTGGTGCGATCTCACTTGTCTGTGTCGATGAGCTAAAGCTGTTAAGCGATATAGAAAAGCTCATCGGCACCAAAATTGAGCGAGTGAGATTGCCTGGGTACGAAGTGGACCCCAGCATAAAACCAGAACCCATTCAAAACGGTCGTGCTAGCCGAAGCAAAGACCGCCAAGCCGATGATCATCAACCGGGAGGGAAGCGCTCTGGTACCCAAGTTCGCGGCGCAAAGTCGGCTAGTAAAAACCAAGGTCGATCTCGCAACCACCGTGGGCGCGCAGCGTAATGCTAGGGATTTGCATTGATTACCCTGTGCTAAACGCTTGCTCAACCATCGTTTGACCTTTTTTGACTGATGCAGCAAGCCGCACTACCTGCGTTGATGTCGACTCGATCAATACCTCGCGGTTAGTCTTTGGTTGATGCGTTTTGGTTAGTTCCGACCTTTTATGAAATGACTCAGAGGCTCCTCTGGCGCCCCGCTTTTGCATCCCTGCGACCACGTTTGGTGAGCGGCACACCATTGGCATCGACAGTACTCTTGGGTGTCTCCCCTTTTGCTCTCTTGGATGCGCGGCTTGCCGTAATCAGTGAGAGTGTTTCTTGGTCACGAAGCTTAATGGCGTTTTTTTCTAAGGTATCCATCTCTTCAAAACTGTAGAGGTCATTTTTGAGCTTTTCTATTCGGTTCATACAGACGGACTCAGCGGTATTTGTGGAAGTTGGATATCTGCATAGCAGCACCCGAAACGCTCGCACCCTACGGGTTTTTAACTATAAAGCGAAGCTATTAATGCCATTTCTCGATTACGCCCATTGTCGAGCGAGGAATAACGTGATCAACGCCGAAATTTTCGTCGGACTCCTATACTGTTCGCTCCATGACTTCACTATCTGAGCGGTCAGCAGATCGCATATCCGCTACCTGTTTGGACCCACATCTATCTCGCGTTTTTACAGCCCAGAGGCCATAGCGCGGATCGCCTATTTCTCCTCAGAAAACGACAACAGTCTTCCCGTTGAGGTGCATCCTAAAATGCCTTTCACTATTTCCCACGAGTTCAAAGCAAAACTAGATAACGAGCATTTTGGACTCAATCAGGACACTTTAAGGCTTGAAAATACTACCTCGCATCGGAAGGGTTGAAGGTGCCTACGCTTTACAAGCACTACTCACAAACAACCGAACATAAAGGTGTCACATTTTGCGCCTTTAATAAGTACCCGGATTTTGGTGACTGCGTCGATGGCTTTGTCATCGCGGACCTCACCATCCTGAAACCAAAGAAAAAAGCATGTTATTTGGGAAAAGGATTGGAGTCATGTTGGATATCAAACCTAAAGACGTTTTGACATGCCGTTCCGTGTGGATCTCTGATGTCCACTTAGGTAGCAAGTACTGCAAAGCAAAACAGTTGCTACAATTTCTCGATCGTATTGAGTTCGAGCAACTATATCTCGTAGGCGATATTGTTGACCTGCTTGCAATGCAAAAACGTGTGCACTGGCCACCGGCACATAACAAAGTCATCTCCCGTTTTATGAAATTGGCGCGCCGGAAAAACAGTCGCGTTATTTACATACCTGGAAATCATGATTTTGCGTTTAGAAGTATCGTGAAAAATAGCCTTGGTGACATCGCGGTTCACCGCAACTACGTCCACGAGACTGCCGACGGAAAACGATTGCTGGTGACCCACGGAGACGAACTGGACTACGCGGTCCGCTTCTCAAAACTCAATCGCGTTATCGGTGACTTTGCTTATACCTTCATGATGTGGAGCAATACAAAAATCGATCAATTCCGAGATCAATTCGGCCTTCCCTACTGGTCTTTGGCAAAATGGGTGAAACGCAATTCGAAAAAAGCGGAAGAAGCGATCGACGCCTACCAACTTGCCGCGATCAATATGATCAAAAATAAAAACTACGACGGCATCATCTGCGGTCATTTGCATTACCCCACTATCCGAGAGTTGGACGGAGTCCGTTACATGAATGATGGGGACTGGGTCGAGAACTGTTCAGCACTTATCGAGCTTAGCGACGGCCAAATCCGACTTATCAAAGGGGTTTCACATCCCGAAACTGTCAAAGAAATGATCTTTGTCGACGCGACCAACGAATTTACCCGATAATGTCCAAAATAAGTCGCTGAGCGCAACTTTGAAGACTTGAGTTTGTCTCAACATAACCCCATGTTTTTGGGGACGTCGCTGTAGGTAAATATCACATGACACACGCTGCAATATCCGGTCTAGAAAGCTGGCTCGGTCAACAAATTATTGGGCAGGCCGATCTTGTCCGAAAACTCCTCATTGCCGTATTGGCTGACGGCCACCTGTTGGTTGAGGGCGCTCCGGGTTTGGCAAAAACCCGCGCTATTAAAATGATGGCTGAAGGCGTAGAAGGCGACTTCCATCGAGTTCAGTTCACACCCGATCTATTGCCAGGCGACATCACGGGCACCGATATCTTCCGCCCGCAGTTAGGGACCTTTGAGTTCCAAGCAGGCCCCATATTTCACAATCTCATTCTTGCTGATGAGATCAACCGAGCACCTGCAAAAGTACAGTCGGCGTTGCTCGAAGCGATGGCTGAGCGCCAGGTGAGTGTGGGTGGAACCACCTATCCGCTACCGCAGTTGTTCCTCGTTATGGCGACTCAGAACCCTATCGAGCAGGAAGGTACCTATCCGCTGCCCGAAGCGCAGCTCGATCGATTCCTTATGCACGTGAAGGTGGATTATCCAAATTCGAGCGCCGAGCGAGAAATCCTCAAGCTTGCGCGCCGCGAGGCCTCAACGGGTGAATCAGTTGATCAGCCTGAGGTGTCGGAAGCCACAGTATTCGCAGCACGCGAAGAGGTGTTGAAGCTACACATGTCCGATGCGGTCGAGGAATACATCGTGCAGCTGATTATGGCAACACGACAGCCCGAGGCTTACGACGCTGAGCTTGCGAGCTGGATTGAATATGGTGCGTCACCCCGCGCAACCATTGGACTGGATCGCTGTGCTCGAGCGCACGCATGGCTATTGGGTAAAGATTTTGTCAGTCCCGACGATGTCAAAGTGATGGCGCATGACGTCTTGCGACACCGGCTTGTCGTCAGCTATGACGGTGAGATTGCGGGTGTTACAGCCGATAGCGTCATAGACAAGCTACTGGATTTGGTTCCCGTAGCCTAAGTACTTTGACGTGTTGGAGTTTCTCCCCAAAGGGCACAAAGTCTCGGCAGAACGACTCGTAGAGGGTCGTCACGTTGCGCAGTCAATCAACATCAACGCGCAATCCAAAGCGCTCGCATTGCTGGCAGGTCGTCGGAAAATTCGCCAACGCGGACGCGGCGTAGACTTTGAGGAAGTAAGGCTTTATGCGCCGGGTGATGACGTGCGCTCAATAGATTGGCGCGTAACGGCTCGCTCTGGAGATCCGCACACCAAGCTTTTCCAGGAAGATCGTGAGCAGCCGATTGTGTTGCTTGTCGATCTCCGCTCGCCCATGTGGTTTGGCTCCAAAAACTGCTTTAAAACCGTTCTCGCCTCACATATCGCCTCGGTACTGGCATGGGCTGGACTCGATGCAGGAGAACGCGTCGGCGGGATAGCCATGACCAATTCTGGGCTTTTTGAGATTAAGCCGCAGCGCTCAAAGCGCTCGGTCTTACGGTTGCTGCGTCTCATGGAGTCAGCCCCTGCCCCCTCCTCTTCGTCTGGCGGCGAAGCGAACGATACGTGGTCAATTGCACTGAGTCAGCTAAAGAGCCTTTCGCGACCCGGTGCACGACTGATGTTAATCAGCGACTTTACCGATCTGCTCACCGATACATCGGTAGAAAAAACACTCCGCGACATTGTCAGCCACAGACAAGTGGTTTGTTTCAAAATCACAGATCCGCTTGACGCTGAACTACCCCCCTCCGGGAAGTACGCGCTGACGGATGGAAACAAGCAGATAAAAATGGATACGTCGATGCAGCGCTTGCGGAGCGCTTACAAAGACGACTTTGAGAGATCTCAAGCTGAGGTAACCGAGTACCTTCGCCGTTATCAGGTGCCGCTGGTCCCTGTCGATACCAGTGAAAACCCTAATGAGCTACTACAGAGGGTTTTTCCAAAGCGATGAATCCCGAGCAGCTGCTAGAACAACTCGCGCCATTAAGGGCACCCGACGCCATTGGTTTCTTGCCGTTGGCACCCGGTTGGTGGGCAGTTATCGCGATACTCGCGATTGCACTGGGAACACTCCTCTACCTTGCCTTTAGACGTTATCAACGCGCCGCTTATCGCCGTGCGGGTATTCAGTGGCTCACCGAACTCGAGGCTGACTCCGCGGATGTTCAAATGCTTAGTCGCGCGTTGAAAGCGACTGCGCTGAAGGCTTACTCGCCCAACACGGTCGCTGGATTGTCTGGCGATGATTGGCCCAACTTCCTTCGTCAAACCTGCAGCAAGCTGGATAATGACGCGCTGACCATTTTGTCCCGGGTACACCGCGCGGATCCTGAATCACCTACAGCCGTTGATTGGTATCACGCCCGTCTATGGATGAAACAGCACGAGGTGCCCAGTGCTTGATTTTCTGTGGCCCTGGGCCTTTGCACTTGTGGTACTCCCACTGCTTATGCGGCTACTGCCACCAGCCTCGGAATCCCTAGGGGCAGCTATTCGCGCACCGTTTAGCGCACGCTGGCAACGGCTACAGGGAGAAGGACAGGTCTCAGCATCGGTTAGCACGTTTAGGGTGCTCGGTTTATTCCTCGCCTGGATCTGTATTGTGACGGCCATTGCACGGCCTCAGTGGGTCGGCGAGCCTATCGAGCTACCTAATACCGGTCGCGACCTTATGCTGAGCCTCGACTTGTCCGGGAGTATGCAAATTCGAGATATGCAGGTCGGAAACCGCACTATTTCCCGTGTTGAAGCCGTCAAAGCGATTGCTTCTGACTTTACCGAGCGTCGGGTTGGCGATCGCGTGGGTTTGATTTTGTTTGGCTCGAAAGCCTATGTACAAGCGCCACTGACCTTCGATACAACAACCGTGACGCAATTTATCCGTGAGGCGCAACTCGGCTTTGCGGGCGAGGATACGGCGATTGGCGATGCCTTAGGTTTAGCCATCAAACGCCTGCGTGATCGGCCCGCCGCCTCACGGGTTCTTATTTTACTGACCGATGGACAAGACACGGCAAGCAGCGTGGAGCCCATGGAGGCAGCCGCGCTCGCGGCGCAGCAGAATGTTAAGGTTTACACCATCGGTATTAGCCGCAATCTCGGTACGACTAGCGCACGGGGTGGTGAGGTCGATGAGGCGCTACTGCGTGCGATCGCCGAGGCAACCGGTGGCGAGTATTTCCGCGCGCGAGACCCTCGAGAGCTTCAGGCCATCTACGGCATCATCGACCAGCTCGAGCCGGTCGAGCAGGACGCAAGTACCTTCCGTCCCCGTAGGTCATTGAGCTACTGGGCCATGCTAGCTGGCCTGTGCCTAGGCAGTATTGTGTTACTTACGGGCGGGCTGTTGACGGGTCTCAGATCGCGAGACGGAGGTGCTGCCGCATGACAGATATCCACCTCATTCGCCCAGAGCTTCTCTGGCTGTTACCCGCCGTTCTGCCGTTACTGCTGGTCGCATGGCGCCGACAATCACAGGGTGGTGACTGGTCTAAAGCCATTGACAGTGACCTACTCCCACACCTGATCGCCGAAGAAGGCACCCGCGGCAACCGATTGCGTCAGCTTTGGTGGCTAGCGCTTCCGATACTGGTAATAGGCGCCGCAGGCCCCTCGCTTGAGCGCGCAGAATTACCCGTTTTCGAAAAGTCAGACGCGCTCGTCATTGTCCTCGATCTCAGTCAGTCGATGTGGGCAACCGACACGCAACCCAGTCGTGTTCGACGAGCTCGACAGAAAATCATGGATGTCCTTAACACACGCTCAGAGGGTGTCACAGGCATGGTGGTCTTCGCAGGCGATGCACACGTGGTGACGCCGCTTACGGACGATGCCCGCACCATCGAAAACTTACTGAGTGCACTGTCCCCAGATATCATGCCGTTGCAGGGATCCAATGCCACTGAAGCACTCGTCCTTTCGGCAGGATTGCTGGAGACCGCAGGGCTGACTAACGGCAGCGTATTACTGATAACCGACGGCTTACCCAAATTCTCTGTGGGCGATGCGCGCGATGCGCTCGGCCGAGTCAATGCGACGTTGAGTATTCTCACCGTAGGATCAGAGACTGGCGCGCCCATCCCATTACCCGAGGGTGGTTTTCTCAGAGACAGCGAAGACCAAATTGTCATCCCAGCCGTCGATAAAGAAGTGATAAATCGCATAGCGTCCGAGCTATCAGCGAGGTCAGCCGATGCTTCTGTCGACGACTCCGACATCCAATTTTTACTCTCGGGCAACGAGTCGAGCATCACAGCCGAGGACTCGCTTGAACGTAAAACAGACACCTGGATAGATCTCGGCTTTTGGCTAGCAGCTTTTGCGGCGCTGTTCATGTTACCGCTGTTTCGTCGCGGAGCCCTCAGCGTCCTACTTGCGGGTCTCTTTTTGACGCACGCAGATACTAGCGAAGCGAATATCCTCGACAACCTTTGGTCGACTCCCGATCAAAAAGCGGCCAAGGCACTAGAGGCCGGTGATGCCGAGCGCGCTGCGGCCTTGTTCGAGGACACAGATTGGCGAGGTACGGCGCATTACGAAGCAGGCGATTATCGCTCAGCCTCGGCCGAGTTTGGCAAAGGCGAATCGGCGGACGCGCTGTATAACCGAGCGAACGCATTAGCACTTGCCGGAGACTTACAAGGCGCCATCGATAGCTACGATAAATCGTTGGAGATTGAACCTGAGCAACAGGACGCGATAGCGAATCGAGAGCTGGTGAAGTCGCTCCTCGAACAAGAACAGCAGCAACAAGAAAATAACGAGCAAGATGGCGATAGCGATCAGTCGGAGGAGCAAGGTGACTCTCAGGAGTCCGAAAGTGACTCTTCAGCTCAAGATCAACAAAGCGAGAGCGATTCGCAGGAAGGTGAATCAGAATCTCAGGATCAGCAACCCAGTGATCAGGATGCTCAACCGGGTGCAGAAGGTGAAATGAGCGAAGACATGGATATGTCTGAGCTCGAGCAAGCCACCGAAGAGCAAATGGCGCGCTTCAATGAGGCACTCGAGGAGCAACAGGCGCTTGAGCAATGGCTGCGACGCGTGCCCGATGATCCCGGCGGTCTGCTTCGTCGCAAATTCCGCTATCAAACGATTCAACGCCTACGAAACGGAGAGGAACCCGATGAAGACGTTCGCTGGTAAGTTTTTAGCTGCGTTAACAGTGATGTCCCTAGCGTTTCTAAGCGCTGCGGCAAGCGCCGAGATCAGATCGGATGTCGATCGACGCACGATCAGCAT
>CBFIHK010000064.1:0-10922 GCA_965662305.1 Luminiphilus sp. | reverse complement strand
CTCTAGTGCCCAGTCAGAGGCAAAGGGACCAGCCTCGGCCGAGAGGTTCTTTGGTGGCTCAGTCAGCGAGGTGAGGACGCCCGCCTTAAACTTCTCGAACGAGTCTTCTGTCAGATTAGCTAGCTCGTCTCGATACTCGAGCGTATATGCATTGAAGCGATCCAACATATCCTGCGGGCCCTTTACAGGCGTCTGGATATAGAAAATCACCATGGGGTGCTGATAGAGGTCGAGAGATCCTCCTCCCGCCGCGTAACCAAGCTGCTCTTCGGTGCGTAGGGTCTCGAAGGCTCGGACACGCAAATGTCTCGCCAGAATTCGGCTGAGTGCACGATTCTGTACCGTCGCTTCAGGCGCCGCAAACGCGTAGAGCATTCCAAGATCCTCAACGGGCACATCGCGATTCAACATGTAGGTATCGCCAGGTTGCGGGTCGTATACATCAGCGCGTGCGTACGATGCAGTCGGGCTCGCTTTGACCACCTCAGCCATCCGCTCATAGGTGGCAATAACGTCTGCCTCATCGTAATTACCAAAGAACAAACCGCGGAGGTGACTACCTGAGAGCGTCGCGTCAATAAACGCTTCCAAACCCGCCAGCGTTGCCTTCGAGGCTGCTAGAGCAAGCGCTGTGTCCGTGTACTGCCCTTCACGAGTGAGAAGCCCCAACAGCGGTGAAAGACGTGTGTAAGGAAAGGCACGTTTCGCATTTTCAATAGAACGCAGATAGCGCTCCACCGCTTGACCAAATTCAAGTTCGCTTGCTTCCACGCGCAAGCCTACCAAAGCCCGAGAAAGCAGTTCCGGCTGTTTATCTGTAAAGCCCGACATCGTGAGCGAAACCCCGCTCCCCGCCGACATCGATAACGACATACCTGCGACCGAAGCCTCGGTGGCCAATCGCGCCTGCTTCAAGTTGTATAGTGACTCCCATAGCGAGAGGTAAACGAACCCTTCCACATCATCGAAGGCTTTTGCGTTGTTAATCTGAATGCGGGTAAAGCCCTTGGGGAGGCCTTCGAAGTTCTCGCTGCCTTTGAGCCAGAAGGTGACGTTGTCGGCAACCTCGATAGCAGTTGCAACCGCTGGTGCAGTCTTGATGTCAAAGCGCTCTGGCAAAAGCGCATTTTGACTCGGCAGGGCCAAGTCAAGACGATCAACGAGCGCAAGCGCAGCGTTCGCGTCTCTAGGCACCCACGCTTCAACGGAATGTGGCGCTACGTAAAACTGAAGTTCTCTGTCGGTTGGCTCCTCCTGAGAGATGAACCACACGTTAGATCGCTCTGGCACCAATTGCCCAAGAAGTCTGTCAACAGCCTCTTGATTGAAACCATCAAAACGGTAGGGAGCGTCAATCACATTCTCGATAGGATAGTCCTGCATAGCAGCAGCCAGGCTCGCCGCGTAGGAGAAGTCGTCCGTTTTCTCTAAAAAGGTAAATCGATTTTGAAGTGACTGGCGGTATTCATCGACGTAGCGATCGTCAACACCCTCGCGCCGAAGAAGTTCTATGTAACCTGTGATCACGTCATAGATCTCTTCACGTCGCTTCATACCCTGTGGCGTCAGCTGTACGCTAACCTCAAACGTACCGTAGTTGCCATAAAGCGATTCATAGCTCGAGGTATAAAGCTCGCTAATGAGGCCTAAGGCTTTCAATTTGTCCGCCGGCGCGCCTGGCATTTCCGAGCCAATTACATACCCTAAGTAGTCACCTGGCTTGCTACGCCACTCAGCTTGGTTGTTGTCGATGATGTAGCTGATGCGCATTTCCCGAAGGTCACGCTGCGGCTTGAAGCGAATCAACTTGCCGGCGACCTCGTCAAAGTTGAGTTCGGTCGTCACGACGGGCTCTGCCGCTTCTTTATCGGGGATGAGCGAGAAGTATTGACTGGCGAGCGCTTCCATCTCAGCAACGGTTAGCGGGCTTATCATCACCAGCGCCATGAGATTTGCTGAGTAATATTGCTGGAAGAACTCGACGGTAGCCGGGTGAAGCTGGCGGACTTCTTTATCCGCAAGCGTCTCTAGATTTCCGATCGTGAATCGGTTGGCGGGGTGATCGCCGAGAAGTTCACGTTGTAAGCGGTAGATCGAGCGGCCTTCAGACTCGCGGCGCATCGACCACTCAGCGTTGACCGCGTTCTTTTCTTTCTGAATGTACTCCGGATCCAAAATAGGGGCTGCGAAGAACTCTGATAGCCGGTGCAGGGCCTCCGGGAATGCCTGATTCTCGATTGTAATCATGTAGTTCGTGATTTCACTCGACGTGTAGGCGTTCGAACTGCCGCCATTTTCAGCAGCAAAATTCATGTAGCCGTCGGGCTCGGGGAAACTTTCTGACCCCATGAACAGCATGTGCTCTAGGTAGTGCGCCATGCCCTGAAAGTCCAAAGGATCGGAGAAAGCACCAACACCGACGCTCAAGGCCGCGGCTGACTTCTCGGTCTCGCTGTCGGACACCATCAACACTTTCAGACCATTGTCCAAGGTCACCGCAGCATAGGTACGGTCATCATTAGGGCTTTTATTGACAACAACCGGAGCCGACGGCGCCGCTGTCTCTGACCCACAACTGACCAAGGAACCCAGTATTACCGCACTAATGACAACGCGAAAAAAAACCCAATGTTGCATAACTTCTCTCTTAAATAGATTCATTAAGTGACAGCTCTCGGCCATGACACCAGTAAAACGTTAAACAGCGTCGCAAGAGGGATAGCGAAGAAAACGCCCCATACGCCCCACAGACCACCAAAAACAAGCACGGCAATGATAATTGCCACAGGGTGCAGATCGACTGCCTCCGAAAATAAGAGTGGCACGAGTACATTGCCATCAAGAACCTGAATCAGCATATAAAGGCCAACTACCCAGTAAAAATCACCTGTCAGACCAAACTGAAGAAGCGCTACTAACATGACTGGTATGGTCACGAGGAATGCGCCGATGTAGGGCACGATGACGCTCAGGCCAACTAACAATGCGAGCAAGGCTGTGTAATTTAAATTAAAGGTAGTGAAGGCGATGTAGCTCACAGCCCCAATGATGGTTATCTCGATGCCCTTACCCCGGACATAATTAGCAATTTGTATGTTCATGGCCCTACCGATGCGATCTAGCTGCGGTCGGTCAGCAGGTAAAAAACTCAGGGCCCATCGTAAAATGAGGTCACGATCCTTGAGAAAAAAGAAAACCATAAGCGGGATCAACACCATATAAATGGCGAATGTGAGAACGCCCGGTATCGATGAGAGGCCAAAACCAAGCACCGCTTGGCCAAAGGATGCAGCCTGCCCCTGTAGGGATGACAACAGCTCGTCGATGGGTGCCTGTTCAATCATGGAGGGGTAGCGCGCTGCAAAACCCGTTAGCTCACGTTGCACCGCCTCAACCATTACGGGTGCTTCTTTTACAAGGTTGCTGAGCTGTCGCCATACCAACGGTGCTATGCCAACGGTAAAGCCCAAGAAAACACCCAAAAATAAGAATGATGATCCCGATAATGCAAACGTTTCGTTGAGCCCCCAACGCATTAGCCGATCCGCGACACCTTGCATCAAATAAGCCAGAACAAGTGCCACTAAAACGGGCATAAGCACGTCACCCATCGTAGTCAGCAGCACGAACGTCAGCACCATAATCACCACAAGGATTACCGACTCCTTTTGTGTCAGATGCTGCTCATACCACTGCTTTAATGTATCGATCACGCTCGCTCTCCCGGCACTGGTGGCTTCAACAAAAGTTTAATCGAGACCATGTCATCCAGACGCTCCCAGCTGACGCTATGACCTTCCAGTCGAGCAAAGGTTTCAAAATCATCTGGCGCCGAGGGATCCGTAACCCAAATTTCAAGGCTACCTCCTGCGACTCCCTCGTTAATGGCACGTTTCGCCATTAATACAGGCATCGGGCACCGCTTGCCTCGAGCATCAATGGTTTGAACGTTCGACATAAAAATCCAGATCCCCCCAGTCGAGTATACCTCTAATAGGAACCAACAAAGCGTTCTTTTGTCACAGCAATAGACCCCAGAAACCTCAAAGTCAGTTAAAGTCGCACCATGCAAAAAACCTTACTGCAACGCCTGCTTATTTTTTTCGCGACCGCGATGATGGCACTCGGCTTAACGCGCGTTGCTACTGCCAACGACAACCTAAAGATTCCAAATCTCGGGGCGTCTAGCACCAGTCTTTACTCTGAGGAATACGAGCGAAAGCTAGGCAACTTGTGGTTAAAGGTTTTCCGTGCTCAAGCACCTATTCTCGACGATCCTCTTCTGTACGATTACATTGAAAACCTCATCTTCCAATTAGTACTACACAGTGATTTGCGAGACCGTCAGCTACAACTGGTGGTTGTAGACAATCCCACGATTAACGCATTCGCGGTGCCCGGTGGAATCATTGGCGTCCACAATGGTCTAGTTCATCAGGCTAAAACCGAGGACGAGCTCGCTGCGGTACTGACACACGAAATAGCGCACCTAAGTCAACGCCACTTTTCGCGCCAGCGCGAGCAAGCACAAAGCCAAAACTCACTCACTATTGCTGGGCTGATGGCTGCTATTGCGCTCGCTGCAACCGTGGGTTCCGATGCGGGTCTGGCGGCAGTTACCGCCACGCAAGCCGCAGCACAGGATTCACGCTTGAGATACTCGCGGGCTAACGAATCCGAGGCCGACCGTATCGGGTTAAAAACCCTTGTCTCCTCGGGCCGCGATCCGCATGCAGCAGCCGATATGCACGAGCGCATGCTTGCTGCCCATCGGTTATACAGCGTAAATAGGCTTCCAGAGTTTCTACGCACCCACCCGCTGTCGGAGAAACGCGTGGCCGATATGCGCAATCGTGCGCGCGCTGAGCGACGTGTCATACGGCCTAGAAGCTTCGATTTCCAACTGATGCAAGCGCGCGTCCGCCATCAACTGGCTAAGACACCCAAGGCAGCTATCGACCTTTTTTCCGAACAAACACTCAAGGGCGGCACAGAAGCAGCGGCAGGATGGTACGGTCTTGCACTGGCGCAACTAGATGCGAATGAGCCTATTAAAGCTCGCGCAGCACTCGAGCAAGCGATGAAGCCCGACCCCGACAACATTGCTTTCCTGATCGCTAATGCAACGATCGATACCGCTTTGGGTAGGCATCAGTCCGCTTTACAGCAATTAAAACGACGCCTTGATTTATCGCCGGGCAATCACCCATTAACCATGGCCTATGCCGATGCACTCTGGCAGGCGGGTATGCCTCATGTCGCAGCTCAGGTGCTAAAAATTCAAAGTAAACGCAAACCCGAAGATCCGGGGGTATGGTACCGCCTAGCAGAGGTGCAAGGATTGGCTGGCGATATCATTGGCTTGCATCAGGCACGCGCCGAATACTTCATTTTGGTGGGTGCACTCGATGCAGCGCAGAGTCAGCTCAGTTATGCACTAAAGCTTGTGAATAACAACTTCACACAATCAGCCACTATCAACGAACGCCTTCGTGATGTGATGGATATTCGCGAAGAGCTCGAGAGATCTTAAGCTCTCCCCACAACCCCGGTATTTAACGATTGGGCAAAAGACAGCATTCTGTTTAACGGCTTCATAGCGTCTTCAGCCAGTGCTGGGTCGACAAATATTTCTCGTCCTTCGGGTGCTTCTAGCACTTCAGAAAGCAATTCAAGTTCATTCATAGCCATCCAGGGGCAATTAGCACAGCTTCGGCAAGTTGCGCCCTCGCCCGCCGTAGGCGCGATTAAGAACGTTTTTTCTGGAGCGGCTTTTTGCAACTTATAGAAAATACCTTGATCGGTCGCAACGATGAATTTTTGCTGCGGCAATTCAACCGCAGCCTTAATAATTTGAGTGGTTGATCCGATGTGATCAGCAATTTCAAGCACCGAGGCGGGAGATTCAGGATGCGCGAGCACCGCCGCGTCGGGGTGTACATGCCTAAGATCAAGTATGCCTTTGGCCTTGAATTCCTCGTGCACAATGCAGGCACCGTCCCAAACCAAGATATCAGCCCCACTCTCCCGCCGCACGTAGTCACCCAAATGACGGTCAGGGGCCCAAAGTACTTTTTTGTCCTCGTCTGCCAAATGCTCTGCAACGTCAAGCGCGATACTCGAGGTCACCACCCAATCCGCTCGCGCCTTAACGGCGGCAGAAGTATTGGCATACACCACCACCTCACGATCAGGGTGCGCGTCGCAAAAAGCTGAGAACTCATCAATTGGACAGCCCTCGTCGAGCGAGCAAGTTGCTTCAAGCGTCGGCATTAAGACCCGCTTTTGCGGCGTCAGGATCTTTGCAGTCTCTCCCATAAATCGCACACCTGCCACGAGCAAAGTATCCGCAGGGTGATCTCTGCCAAAACGCGCCATCTCAAGTGAATCCGACACGCAGCCCCCGGTTGCCTCGGCGAGCGCCTGAATTTCGGGTGAGGTGTAGTAGTGCGCAACAATGACAGCATTGTGTGCTTTGAGCTGCTCGCTAATTTTTATCTCCAACGCCTTGCGGCGCTCAGAAGACAGTCTAGCGGGCGCACTCGCTAAGTGCGTCTGAACCTGCTCACGGATTTCACGGAGTTTTTGATCTGCAATCGACACCAAAAAAAGCCTTCACAATGCGTAGCGCGCAGTTTACCTTCATATGGGGGAAGTGAAAGCCCGTAGTTCAGGCTTTGACATGATATGACTCGCATCTGGTTTTGAACCGGAATAAACAGTCCAACCGGAGTGGCAAGAGCACTTTGGTTAAACTGTGTAAGCGTTGGGTCTTTGGGGGGAAGCACCGCTTGGTCGTAATTCCAGATGAAAACCCGTTAGTGCTTGTATGCGACGACGACAGCATGCAGCGCCTGTTAATCCGGCAATGTCTTGAGTCGGAGGGGATGCGTGTTTTAGAAGCCCAAGACGGCCATGAAGCGCTGGATCTCGTTGCTAACAACAACCCAGACTTTGTTTTCATGGACGTTGATATGCCGGGTATCAGCGGGATCGAAACCTGCCGGCGTCTTCGCGCACGCGAGGAAAGCGAAGATACACCTATTCTCATTGTCACCGGTGCCGACGACCAAGAGACCATTGATCTAGGTTTCGAAGCTGGGGCTACGCAGTACATTACAAAACCATTGAACTGGCCTTTGCTGGGCAGGCTCGTCAAATACATGCTTCGCTCCGCAGAGACCTATCAAGAACTCAAACTCAAAGAAGACCATCTTCGATACCTTGCCTATTTTGACCATCTAACCGACCTCCCCAACCGGCGGAGCTTTACAGAGCAGTTGCGGCGAAATTTGGTTAACTTTGAAAAAAATCAAGGGAAGATTGGCTTGATCATGATCGATATCGATCACTTCAAGCGAATCAACGACTCAATTGGTCACGAGCGCGGCGATTTGGTTCTCAAGAAAATAGCGGCTCGCTTACAAACTTGTGCAGCCGAAATCGGACCCATCGCGTCTGAGTACCCGGGTGCAAAAAAGGATTACCCTCGTGATACGTTTGCGCTGGAAATTGCGCGACCGGGTGGCGACGAATTTTCGATTATTGTTCGCAACCCAAGTGGCGAAGACCAACTCAACCAAATTGCACAACACCTAATAGACTGCCTCTCGGAGCCCATTCAAATTCCTGGACACACGCTGGTAATCACACCAAGCATGGGAATAGCAGTGGCGCCTGATCACGGTCGCGTTCCTGAAGAACTTCTTGTCCGAGCGGACGCAGCGGCTTATGCCGCCAAAGCAGAGGGACGACAGCGCTCTCGCATGTACGACACATCGATTGCTGATGACTCTGCGCAGGAGCTTGCTATTGAAGAGGGTCTACGAGAGTCGCTGCATAGCACAGGCCTGTCTCTCGTTTATCAACCACAGGTTGATTTGTTCACGGGCGCCATTGTCGGTGCCGAGGCGCTTGTACGATGGCAAGACCCGCAGGGTAATGCAGTCTCGCCAGATCGTTTTATTCCCGTCGCGGAACGCAGTGGCTTAATAAACGAGTTGGGTGACTGGATCCTCAAACAGGTGAACATCGACGCAAAAGCCTACGCTGGACAACTTCCCAGTAAAATGTCGCTTGCTGTCAACTTGTCACCGCTACAGTTCAATCAGAGCAACTTTGTGGAGCGCTTAACGTCCACACTGAAGCAGTTAGAAATTCAGTACAAAATTGCTCTCGAATTGACCGAAAGCGCGATTATGAATAGTGGAAACGACAGCGTCGGCAAGCTCCACCAATTGAGGAACCTGGGCTTCAAATTAGCGATTGATGATTTTGGTACCGGCTATTCTTCGCTTAACTATCTGCGACAATTTCCGATAAACACGTTAAAAATCGATCGAACATTCGTCAGTGATCTGGGCTCCGACTCCGGGAATGCGATTGTCAACGCCATTGTTTCAATGGCCCAGGCGCTGGGACTGGATCTCGTGGCAGAGGGTGTAGAAACCGACGCGCAGGCGACTTATTTGCGCGAGCGCGGATGCTACGCCATTCAGGGTTACCTTATTTCCAAGCCTGTACCAATCAAAGAGCTCGCTCTTCTCTGTCAACAGGACTTCCGCTCAATCATTGGTCTCGACCCCGAGAACGGATGACGCTTCAAAACACCATTCGCATTGCTGTGGCTCTCGCCGTAGTCATGACCTCGTTTAGTTGCTCACACATTCAGTCTGAGGAGAAGCGAGCACTTGTTGTCGCCGACTCTTATGAGATAGCTCAGAAAAAAGTGCGAGCAGCGGGCGGTATGGTTAGCCACGAGCTCCCCATTCTGAATGGTGTGGGTGCACTGCTACCTGCACGAAGCATAGAACGCCTCTCCATCGACCAAGAAATCCAACACATCATCATCGATGACGGTCAATCGGTAACAGATGTTGAAGAGCACAGCGCCTCACCAGAGGCAATTGAGTGGTTATCAGGCCAAATAGGGCGGACACCGCAAAACCCTTGGCTCGAGTCACTGGTTAACCGCAACGAGCACGGATTAACGGGGCGGGGTATTGGTCTCGCCATCATCGATACAGGCGTAACCGGCCGTGCTGGTGGCACAAACTGGAAAATTAATATCGCTGCCGGCTATGACGCAATTTTGAATGTCGAAGGTAAGTTACTGAGAGACGTCACAGGACATGGCAGCCACCTCGCCAGTCTCATTACCGGTGCAGGCGAGACGTGGAAGGGTATTGCGCCCGGGGCATCGCTCATCGCAGTCAAAGCCTTCAGCGCATCAGACAAGGCTGAGTTTTTAGACATTATCCGCGCCGTTCAGTGGGTGCTAGATAATAAGGAACGCTATGGTATCCGCGTACTAAACCTATCGATAAGCGCATCGAACGAACTCCCTTATCATCTAGATCCGTTGAACCAGGCCCTAACCGCCGCGTGGAACGCGGGTCTTGTTGTGGTGGTTTCTGCGGGAAATCAAGGCCCGGAGCAATCAACCGTTACGGCACCTGGAAACAACCCGTGGCTGGTCACGGTGGGTGCGTCCTATCTGGAGGAGAATGGTGAGGATGTGAGAATCGCACCTTTCTCTGGCAGAGGTCCAACAACTTCGGGGCACATTAAGCCCAATATCGTTGCGCCGGGGGTGCGGTTAGCGGGCATCTTGCCGTCGGATGCAAAACGTCCCGCCCAAGAACCCAAAGACTTCACTCAAGACGGACTCTGGGTGACGAGTGGTGCATCCCAAGCCTCAGCTGTGGTCGCAGGCATGATCACACTGCTGCTCGAAGCAAGACCAGAGCTCTCTAATCACGATATCAAGTGCCTGATCGCTAACACTGCGAGCCCGGTAGCCCCCATCGGCCAAAAGCCTGTCACGCCTATGGCCCAAGGCCGAGGCTTAATCAACTTTGCTGCCGCTCTAAAGTCACAAGCGACGCAATGTGAAGAGCGTATGGAAGGGATGTCAGCTGACACAATTATTGAGGGCGCGTACCTCGGGGCAAGCGGCTTGTAGGAAACACGCGAGCATCGCTTGATTACGGTAGCTTCTATCACCAACCCCGCTTAAGAATAGGTGCAATACTGAAAAGCCCATGAGCTTGCTCCCTAATTACACCGCTTACCGGTGCATTCACGCCTCTCCTTGACACCTACTCATCAACACATTTAATACCGGATAAATGAGGGCCAGCCCCGATATCTACGTTGCAAAAGGAGCCATCTTCTATTCTTTTGGGGCATTTTTAGGTCGTTCTGTTGGTCCTAGCCGATGACACCCATTCGACAAAACAAGCTCTTAACGCTTAACTAATAGTCAGTACTAGTAAGACCTGAGTGGTTGCCAAGCAATATTTAGCCTAGGTAAGCCATTTCGCAGAACTGAAAAGATCCACCCAAAAAGGGATGCTTTTCAGAAAGCAAGTGCACTCAGAAGCAAAATCGTACTTTTTTCACAAATCCTGCCCAAAAGTCTTAGCCCATTTTGGGCACCCACCAACGACCGCGTGGGTTATTCAAAAGCTACCCCTAGCCGAGGCAGCTGCCTACTCTACGAGTGAACGTTGGCCCACCCAGAGCCAATGATTTTTTGACCTACATCAGCGCACAGACGCTAGGAGCAAAAGATGAAAAACGTAATCACAGTCGTAGCAGCGGTCACTACTATCGCGCTCTCAAACATCGCTTTCGCAGCAAAGCCCGTTGGCGCTGCTATGGTTTCAACCAAGATCGCTCCGGCGTCGGTTGCGACAGCAAACAAAGCGGCAACTACTGAAGTTGCTGCGAAGCAAACTAAAGCGTTTATGTGGGGCAGTGTTCCTGCACGTACGCAGGTTACTGCGGAGCGCGTTGTTAAAGCTCAAAACCTTGTCGCGAAGCCATCGGTGATTTCTTGGCCTAGCACGACTGGATCAAACACTGGTCCATCACGAAAAGATAAGACTAAGTAGCCAGCCGATTCAAAGGGCTCGTCA
>CBFIHK010000063.1:0-11616 GCA_965662305.1 Luminiphilus sp. | reverse complement strand
GGTTGGGTGTATCACATCGGAGAAGGTGATGTGACCGCTTACGACGCTGAGACTGATAGCTTCAAATCAATCGTCCAGTAAAACGAATTTTCATCGAACGTTCACTACGAGCTAAAGAGATATGAGATTTTTTGATACGAGTAATCTTCGCGGCGACTTCTATGGCGGCCTAACGGCTGGTGTCGTCGCCCTTCCCCTGGCGCTTGCCTTTGGTGAAGCCTCGGGTGCAGGTCCTATCGCGGGCGTTTATGGCGCCATCATTGTCGGTTTCTTTGCCGCGTTATTCGGTGGTACCGGCTCGCAGATCACAGGCCCCACGGGCCCCATGGTGGTAGTCTTTGCCGGCGTATTTTCATCGCTAAGCGGTGATCCTTCCCTCGTCTTTGCCACGGTTGTGCTGGCGGGTATCATCCAGATTGCCTTCGGTGTTCTCGGATTCGGGCAATACATTCGTCTTGTGCCCTACCCCGTTGTATCTGGCTTCATGAGCGGAATTGGCTGCATCATCATCGCCCTTCAGCTCGCGCGCCTTTTCGGACACGAGCCCGAGGGCAGCGGAACGATTCCAGCCCTAATGGAAGTACCAACTGCAGTTGCTGACCCGCACTGGGGTGCGCTTTTCGTTGGTTTGTTAACGCTCGGCATGGTTTTCAAGTGGCCTGCGACATGGGGCAAGGTTGTGCCTGCGCCGCTCGCTGCGTTGATTACCGGAACCGTGATTGGTCTCTACATCGAAGGCCTTCCCATCCTTGGTGATATTCCAACAGGCCTTCCCGGATTTGTGGTTCCCACCATGGAGTCCGATACCGCGATTATCATTTTTGAGGCAGCGTTCATCTTAGCCGTTTTGGGTGCAATCGATTCGCTGTTGACCTCGCTTGTTGCGGATAACATGACGCGCACCCGCCACAACTCAAACCGCGAGTTGATTGGTCAGGGCGTGGGTAACACGGTTGCCGGTTTCTTTGGCGGTATTCCCGGTGCAGGTGCGACCATGCGAACAGTGGTCAACATCAGAACGGGCGGCAGCACTAAAATTTCGGGCATGCTCCACAGTGTATTGCTGCTAGCGGTTGTCGTGGTGCTGGCGCCACTTGCCGAAAAGATCCCACACGCGGTACTTGCGGGTATTTTAGTTAAAGTGGGCTACGACATCATCGACGTCGCATACCTGAAACGTGCACACAAGGGCCCCCGCTTCGATCTCATGCTGATGGCGTTGGTTCTGGGTCTGACCGTATTCGTGGATCTCATTACAGCAGTACTTGCAGGTGTTGTTATTGCTGCCTTGGCCTTCGTCAAGCAGATCGCTGACGAGCAGCTCCGCAAAGCAAGCGGTGCTGACGGCGAGGAAGATCATAGCCTCACTGACGAAGAAGCAGCCATCTACAGCGACATCAAAGACGATATCACGATGTTCGATTTCGGCGGTCCATTGAGCTTTGGTGCAGCAGCTGACCTTGGTCATCAGGTGCGCGAGCGGGTGGGCCGTAACGACCACAAAGCACTGCTTCTGGACTTTAGCCAAGTAACATTTATGGATGTTTCCGCAGCGCGTGCTGTCGAAACAATTACTACGGATGCGCACTCGGCAGGTAAGCGGATTTATGCCTGTGGGGTTCGCGAAGAGGTGGCAGAGGTACTGACCGGCCTTGGCGTAACTGACCACCTCTCTTCTGATATGCAGTATGCTAACCGCATCGAAGCATTAGCAGCAGCGAGCACATGGATCAAAGAAGATTGAGCAAAAACACCAACGCGCGACGAGTCTCTCGCCGTGCTTTGTCTATAAAGGCGCTCGCGGGCGCCTTTTTTGTTGTCCTCATTTCGACGCTTACTTTAGGCGTCAGTAATGCATGGGCAAACGACCTTGAGATCATTCGAGGAGGGCTGTCCTCGCCGATCATTGTCGACGTGAGAACAGAGCGCGAGTTCGGCGGTGGTGCGCTCGACGGTGCGGTCAATCACCCCGTGCAAGGACTACCCGGAACCTTGCTCGACATGGGCGTCGAGCTTGATGAGGAGGTCATCGTTTATTGCAGAAGTGGACGACGCTCGGCACAAGCAAAAACAGTGCTAAAAGCCGCTGGCTTCAAACTGGTTTTTGACGGTGGTGCCATGAGCAAACTTGAAGAGGCGCTCGAAGAGCCCAAGTCCTGAGCCTCCGTCAATAACTTAGGTTTAACCCCTGCTTTAGAGGCAGGTTAGAACGCACTCCAATGTGACTTCTTATTGAGGCGCTGAGTTATGAGCCGATAGAACTCAGGACCTCGTCGACCTTTTCTTTTGATAGTCGGTCCTCACCTTCGGCGTAACTGGCCGCCATGGCGCTGTAAAACTTCGCGTTCACGAGGTTTGCGTCACCACAGTCGCGTGTCGCCACTGCCTTGCCTGGCACGCCCGCAATGATGGTGTTGTCGGGGAACTCACTGCCCTCGGTGACAATCGTGTGTCCTGCAACGATGCAGTTATTGCCGATCTTTGCACCGTCCATGATGGTAGCGTTAATACCGATTAAGCAACGATCACCTATCGCGCAGCCGTGAAGCGTCGCGTGATGTGTAATAGAGCAGTCTTCCCCGACAGTTGTTGGCGAGGCCGCACCGACATGAATCATTACAAAATCTTGGATGTTAGTTCGTGCACCAATACGAATCTCATAGGTTTCAGCTCGCGTCACAACGTTGGGCCATACCGAAGCTCCCGGGCCAATATAGACTTTCCCATATAACCACGCCGATTCATGGATGTAGGCTGGGTTGTCGAGGGTGACATTTTTGCTGATGTGGCCCATTGTTGGTTCCTCTTGGGTAGGCTTCGAATACGGCTCGAGTCTACTCATTGAGCAACAAGGAATACAGTCCGAACCGATGCCACAAACTGCCCCTTCAACGAATCGTCTCGCTCTCGCCTTCGGATTGGGCGCCGTTGGTCTTTGGAGCACGATGGCCACTGCGTTCAAGTGGGCACTCGAATTTAGCTCGCCGATGCAGCTAATCGCCCTGGCCGCGACGGTCTCCTGGCTCTTCTTCGCAGTGAGGCTTGTGTATCTTGGAAGGCTTTCACAGCTTAGGCAGATATCGAGTGCAACCATGACTCGCTGCTTGGCCTTGGGCTTTCTCAACCCAGCGCTGTTTTATTGGGTGCTCTTCACCGCCTACGACTTACTACCGGCGCAGGACGCGATGGCCATCAATTACACTTGGGGACTTACGCTTCCGTTCCTAGCCGCCTGCTTCTCTCGCTCCTTCCCATCACTTGCAGAGGCATCTCTCGCTCTGCTCAGCTATGTGGGAATCCTGATTATCGTGACCGATGGCAACCTTACGAGCTTTGAATTTAAAAACATTACTGGCGTCATGCTCGCAATCGGGTCAACTGTCTTATGGGGATTGTCCTGGGTCATCAACACGCGGACGGTCGAGCGCGACAACGTCGACGCAGAGCTAGCGCTTCTCATCAATTTCTCGATGGCCGTACCCGTTCTATGGATTATCTTGAGCGTAACGGACAGCCTACCGCCCCTAAACAACGGCACCATCCTTGGGGGTATCTACGTCGGCCTGTTTGAGATGGGCGTAGCATTTGTGTTTTGGATGAAGGCAATGCAACTGGCCGACAAACCCATTCGGGTGAGTAGTCTCATATTCCTGGCACCGCCGCTCTCCCTCGTCTTTATTGCCACCGTCTTGGGAGAGCCTGTCGCCACAAGCACGTTAACGGGACTCGCATTTATCTTGGCCGGTCTTGCCGGGCAGCAGGTTGTAAGCAGCAGAAAGGACTTGGGTTCAGATAACACCTAGCTCGTGTAATCGTTGTTGAAGATATGCATCGGCCGTGTAGCGCTCTGAAAGCACGACATCCGGGCGCGGATGCAAAAACAGCGGTAAGGACATTCGCCCTCGCTGTAAGACCGCTGGGTCAGTGGCCGCCACACGATGCGTAGTGGACCGAAGATATCCTCCTGTCGCCTCTTGCAGCATGTCCCCAATGTTCACAACAACTTGTGCTGGTCGGTTGACCACCTCGACCCAGTCGCCGCTCTGCAGCTGAAGCTCCAAGCCAGGGCCGTCAGAGGCCGGCAGAATGGTCAACAAGTTGATGTCCTCATGTGCCGCAGCTCGAGGAAGCTCTGAGCCCTCAGGAACTGGCGGGTAATGCAGAACGCGCAGCATGGACTGCGCGCTCTCGCGGATCATGTCTTCCAGAGGAATTGAAAGAGCATCTGCCACTTCAGTGGGTAGGTGATCAGCCACCCACCTGAGCAAGGTCGAGGCAAAGCCAACGCAGTCGTCAAAATGATCACTCAGATCTTGCTTTAAGTGAGCGGGACATCGGCCCCAATCGTAGAATTGAAAATATTCTTTGTGGTCGCGAAGCACTTGCCCCTTGGCACTCTCAGCCTGCTCAAGCGCGAAGTAGCCGTCCTGGCGCATGGGATCCATTTCAAACTCTGAACCTACGCCCTCGGCAAAATAGTCACGCCAGCTCGTGTAAATACGCTCGACTCGCCGCATATCCAATGGATGATTGATCAGCGTCGCAAAACCAAAAGACGCGAGACTATCGAAGAATGCCTGACCGGCACCTTCTTCAGCGAAATCAATTAGCGGAAGCTCTCGAGGTAATTGCGCTCCCATGATCAGCCAGCAGCTCCGGGTAGCGACAAAAAGAATCCAGCGAGCGCAGCGTTCATGAGATTAGCCAGGGTTGCAGCAATTAATGCCCTCACCCCCAAACGCGAAATATCATCACGCCGGGAGGGAGCGATTGCACCGAGACCGCCAAGCAATATCGCGATTGAAGAGAGATTGGCAAAACCACATAGGGCGAAGATAACGATCGCCTGCGATACCGGCGCCATGGAATCGCTAACATCTGAGAACGCAACATAGGCCACGAACTCATTAAGGATGAGCTTCTGACCGATAAGGCTCCCGGCAGTCGCCGCGTCGCCCCATGGCACACCCAGCACCCAAGCCACAGGACTCAGCAGAACACCTAGAATCATCTCAAGGGTAACGTCGCTGTAACCCACGTAGGTTCCAAAGTACTGGAGTATTCCATTCACCAAGGCGATAAGTGCGACAAAGGCGATGAGCATTGCCGCAATCGCTGCTGCCATTCGGAGTCCGTCGAGTGCACCCGTCGCCGCTGCATCAATGATATTCACATAGCGCGGAGTCGTGGTTGAATCACCTGCTGTCGGTACAACAGGCTTCCCCGTCTCGGGCTCTATTAACTTCGCCATCATGAGACCACCGGGCGCCGCCATGAAACTTGCCGTTACTAAGTACTCGAGTGGAATCCCTAGGGCTACATAACCTGCCATCACAGACCCGGCGATAGTCGACAAGCCACCCACCATCACTGCGAACAACTCGGAGCGTGTCATCGCGGGTATGAAGGGTTTCACCACCAATGGCGCTTCGGCCTGCCCTACAAAAATATTGGCAGCGGCCGACATCGACTCTGTGTGGCTAGTACCCAAAAACTTTCTCAGACCGCCACCCAGAAAGCGGACGATCCACATCATGATTCCGAGGTGATACATAACGGCAATGAAGGCGCTAAAGAAAACCACCACAGGCAAGACATTCACGGCAAAGACAAACCCAATGGGTCCGTCATAGGCTGCCAACTGCCCAAACATGAAATCAATGCCGGCACGGGAGTAGCTCAATAACGCACCCGTGGCATCTGCCGCTGCGCTAAGCGCTTTGTTGCCCCAGGACGAGAAGAGCGCAATGCCACCGATCGTAAACTGGATGGCAAAGGCCACAGAAACGGTTCGCCAAGAAACCTGCGCACGATTGGATGAAACCGCGTAGGCAAAGGCCACAATGACCAACATGCCGATGACGCTGTGCATAGGAAGCCCCCAAGAATTCGAAGGCGTAACCATACCGAGAAACGAAGGGTCGGCCAAACTTAATATCGACAACTCGCCACCAATGCGTTTTCAGTGATTAGCAAGCGCGCTATGCGGCGATGACGGCAGCAATGGCGGCAACAATGATGAAAAGTGAAGTTTGATACCTGGGATGTAGCCGCGCGGCACCTATACCGGTACCGGCACCAGCAGAGCGAAACGCTCCAGTCAAACAGACAGTGAGCAAAATAGCGCTAAAGCGTTTCCATGAACACAGGAGCCACGAAGTCAGCCGCCACTACACGAGAGGCAGTCAATGCTGGCTTCCTGCTGGTGGAAGACAGACCACGTTCTGTGGCGAGCGTCATCAGCACCAAGACTACAAGGACAGACACCGAGCCCTTGCCGGAAGAAGGCTGTTTCACACCATTGATCCTACAGAGTAAAACATCACTGAAATGACGACTGAAAAAGTGATGGCTGTGCTAGCTACGTTAAACCATCCAGGGATATTACTATTCACGTTACCTCCAAAATCTTTTAGTGAAGCGGTTTTCGGAGATTATGTTACCTATAAACTCACAAAAGGTAACAAATAATATCTGTTAGTTTTTATCTTTATGAATATTAAAATAATTAAACATAACTAAAAAGAATATTTTGAGGGGTAAAGTAAAGAGCCTGGCACAAAAAAAGGCGCCCAAAGGCGCCTTTTCAAGTAGATCGTCTCGCTTAGAAGTTGTAGCTGAAACCTATTCGAATGTCCCAGAGTGACGCACCGCCGATGCGCGACTCAGCACGACCCGCATCGAGATCTTCCTGAGTCACACCGTATGGGAAGTTTGGCTTGTAGAGCACCCCCCAGTCGTCGTTCAGGAGATTGGTGAAATTGTCGACAACAACAAAGGCTCGAGCACTGTGCTCTTCATTCAACCCGGGCAGCTCCTGCGAGATACGAAGATCCGCCTTGGTCCACGAACTACCTCGACGGTTGTTACGCGTACCAGGCTCAACCAGTACGTGCTCGAGGAAGTCAAGGTAAGGCGTGAAGCCGTAGGCAAGACCCGTACCTTCGAAGCCGCCAAGCGTCAGGCTGTATGGCGTACCTGAGCTTGACTGGCCAAAGAGCGAGAAGCGCGTGTTGTAGCTGCCAAAGAGGTTTACGTTGTAGTTCAGCACTGCAGTTACGCGGTGCTCCACGTTGTAGTTAGACGTAGAGAGCACTTCCTCTTCTGGGTCGTAGAACGCACGATTAACGTAGTTAGAAAACGCAACCGATGAGGTCATGGGATTCACATCTTTCGAGTCAACCCAGGCGTAACCAACGCGCATATCGAGTCCATTTTCGAAGTTCTTAAACACGCTGACAGCGAAAGACTCTGACTCGTTACCCACACCACTGTTTGTGAGAACAAACGAGGCAGGACGGACACTGTCGTAGATGGGATAACCGTTTCCAAAGTCATTGGTCCCGATCTGCTCTAAGTCGCCATGCTTGTAAATGGCGGTGTCCTTACCACGCGTGATTTGCGCGTCCGCAGTGATCAAGTAACCCGAATCTGTTTCCCAGGTCAGGCCAAGCGCATATTTCCACTCAGAAGGCGCTTCGAAATCAGGGTCGAGATAGACAATTTCAAAGTTGCTTCCGTCGCCCGCCGCGACTTGAGCGACCTGCTGCGAGGGGACACCGTAACCAGGACCGCAAACGGATACGCCAGGCTCACAAAGCTCGTAGGTCTGTTCAAAGAGATTCACACCACGAATTTGCGTCTGCACGGCTGTGGTATTGGTGTTTGAAAACACATTTGAATACCAGACGTTCGGGTTACCGCCCGAGAAGAGGCCTACGCCACCGCTTAGCGTCATGCTGTCGTTCAGGTCGTAGGTGAAGCCAATTCGTGGCATGAGCAAATCGAGACCGTCAAGCGTTGCCGTGTTGGGAAAACCGTACTCAGCCGTGAACTCAGGGTTCAAAGCAGGCTTGTCATCTGACTCATAGTAGTCGTAGCGTAAGCCGTAGGTCAGACGGAAGTCAGGCGTAACCTGCCACTCGTCTTCGATGTAGGCCGTGTTGATGGTGTAGCCCCATTCAACCGCAGCATCCATCTCGTTGTTGGTAATTGCATTGCCGTAGTAAATACGCGCCGCGTTACCTTGTTCGAAATTGTCGATGCCATCGAAACGGATTTCCGTATCAACGTGCTGGTAGAACAAGTTGAAGATGTCTGAGGAATCACGTTCGTAGCCGAAGGTAATCGAGTGATCGCCCCAGATGTAAGTACCGCGAGCAACGAGCTGTTCAACTTCCCAGTCGAGATCGTTTGCTTGACGGCTGTCGTCCTGACCAAGATACACATCTACTTCATCGAGTTCGATACGGAACTCTGCAAAGTCGAAACCTGAGACCGAAGCCTGCAGGAAGTCCACCTCGTTGTAGGAGTATCGAACCTCTGTTGAGAAGTTCTCGCTCCAGTCCGCGTACCAGTTGATGTTATAGGTTGTGAGCTCGGCACCACGCTTGTAGAAGTGCTTATCAAACTCGAACTCGTCAAGGTCGCCGTCAGATGGCGTGAAGTTGAACGAGTCGTTGTACATATAGGTCATCGATAGGCGCTGCGTGTCCGATGCGTACCAGTCGAGCTTGATGAGGTACTTCTCATCGTCAAAATCAAAGGCCTCTGACACCGTGCGACCAGGCTCATAGCCGTATACGTCACGTGCAATTTGCGCAATACGATCGAGCTCGGCTTGCGTGACAGGGACCTCGTTCACCGCGCCTGAGCCAATCGCGCCACGGTTGTTGAGGTCAGCACCCTCGTACTTCTCGTAGGCACCATAGAAGAAGAGCTTGTCTTCGATGAGTGCACCGCCCAACTCAAAACCGTAACGAGTCTCAGAGTAGTCCTGCTGCGCAATGTCGTCGCCCTCTAGCTTGTCACCACGAAGCTCATCAGAGCCGTAGTCAAAGAAGGCTGAGCCATAAATATCGTTACGACCGGTCTTGGTTACGGCGTTGATGTTACACGCCGAGAAGCCGCCGTAGACCACGCTCATAGGTGCCATCTCAACCGCAACACTTGAAATAGCATCGTACGGGAAAGGCATACGCTGGGTTGGGTAACCGTTGGAGTTAAGACCAAAGCCATCATTTAAACGCACGCCGTCGACAGTCAGACTGTTATAGCGAGGGTTCGCGCCATTACATTGCACAGCATCAACACTGCCGCGAGATTGATCAACAAAGAGTCTCGGGTCCTGCTGAATGATGTCATTGATATTTCGGTTAATTGCTGGACTATCCTGCAGTGCGGCGATATCGAAGATTGCGTTTGGCCCCACGGCTGTCTCAGCCATTACAACCTGCGTGCCTGTTACGATAACTTCCTCTATCGAAGATAAGTTGTAGTTCAAAACCGCAGACTGACCGACCGCCAAGGAAACCCCTTTCGTCATGGACTTTTGGAGTCCATCTGCCGTTACCTCAACATCGTAAACAACACCAGCAGGCAAGCCTCGCACCGAATAGCCACCGGATTCATTGGCCTCAACAGTTTTTGAAATACCTGTCGCTTTACTGGTAATGACAATGGTCGCGCCTTCAAGCGGCGCACCAGATGAATCGATTACGACGCCGCGAACTTCGGCGGTAGTCTCTTGAGCAAAGGTAGTGGGCGTAGCCACAAGAGCGGAAGTGGCACTGACAGCAATCGCTGCCGCTAGCACCTTCCGTGAAGTTTTGAGTCCTCGAGCAAACATCAGTGTTCTCCTGGGTTGGGAAATAGATTTGAGCCGCGTGCACGGTACCGCTATGCAATGACCATTACATGAAACGAATGTGACGCTTTTATGACATCGCGCCTTACTCATTGGCGGCTAACCTCAATGGGTAATCTCGACCTAATAAAACGTTGTGTGTCACCAGTAGTGAGCCTTGTCAGAGACTCAATCCAGAGTCATTAGCATAGGTTTTTCAAAAGCCACCAATCGATCTAGGTTGCCCTGCTCAACCACCCGCACCCAGTCTGGATTCGCAATCAGTGCTCGTCCAACCGCCACAAGGTCGAAGTCACCACGATCGAGCATTTCATTCAGCTTATCGAGCGATGCAGGCTTCGCCGCCTTGAAACCCACTTCGCCCGGATCAGGGATAAAGTCGGCGTCTAAACTGACACTCCCCACAGTAATGGTGGGCTTGCCAGTGAGTTTCTTCACCCAACCCGCTAAGTTCAAGTCACTACCCTCGAACTCTGGTTCCCAGAAACGTCGCTGACTGCAGTGGAAAATATCCACACCGGCATCAACTAATGGCTCAAGGAAATCGGCTAGTGCAGCTTCTGTTGTTGCCAACCTCGCCGTGTAGTCCTGCTGCTTCCACTGAGACCAGCGGAGGATGATAGGAAAGTCAGGTCCCACTTCAGCACGACAAGCCGCAACGATTTCAGCAACAAATTTACCGCGATTGGCCATTGAGCCACCATAAGCATCGTCACGCTGGTTTGTGCCTTCCCAGAAGAACTGGTCCAGCAGGTAACCGTGCGCACCATGGATCTCAACGGCATCAAATCCAACCGCTTTGGAGTCTCGTGCACCCTTTGCAAAGGCGCCGATCACATCGTCAATGTCAGCGGCGGACATCACATGCCGATTCACCTTTCCAGGCACATTCATGCCGGATGGCGCATAGCCATCAACATCGCCCTCAGGAAGCACCCCCTTTTTGCGCATACCGCCAACGTGCCAGAGCTGAGGCGCAATTTTTCCACCCTCAGCATGGACCGCTTCGACAACGCGCTTCCAACCCGCTAAGCGATCGTCGCCGTGGATGTAGGGAACACCGGGGTAGCCACTGGCCGCAATGTGATCAACACAGGTGCCTTCGGTCACAATGAGGCCAACCCCACCTGCCGCGCGCTTTCGGTAGTACTCAACGTTAGCGTCTGTCGGGATATTCTCGGGCGACTGATTGCGGGTCATCGGCGCCATCACAACGCGGTTGTTCAATTCCAGACCGCCGACATTTATCGGACTCAAAAGGGTGTCATTCGTACTCATTAAAAGAACCTGCTTATTGTTTTAGTGACTGTTTGTTTAAGTGACTTTTTAAAGTCACCTGTAAAAGTGGCTATTCGTTTAAGTGGCCGTGAAAAATCAGAGCTCATGAGAATAGACCCCGCCCCCCCAAAAAAGCAAAGCGTAGGCGGAAATATTCGTCGAACCTACGTCCGACTTGAAGTTTAAACCAAGCCCTCATCCGCCACGCGGCCTCTTGTACAGTACATCGCTCACAAGAGGCTTCATCAATGCGTCATCTTCACTGGTTCAGAACCGATCTCCGGCTCAACGACAATCCAGCGCTGGCAAGTCATGCCGCGGCCGAGTCGTTGTTGTGTCTTTACCTGATGCCAAAGCCCAAACCCTGGTGCAATTTGACCGGCATTGGCGAACAGCGGGATCGGTTTTTACGAGAATCACTCATTGAACTAAAGCAGGATCTACAGGATTTAGGACAGGACCTCCTCGTCCTCGAGGGGTCTCCTGAGCTCGTAATTCCTCATTTGGTTGAGCGCTACGGTATTAGCGAAGTCAGCGTCAGCGATCATCCCGGCTGGGAAGAAAAGCAGTCGCTGTCCTATCTTGCAGGAAAGCTGTCAATACCAATTCAAATTCATCGCGGGAACAGCCTCTTCACCGAGACTGACCTACCCATGGAGCTCGAGCATTTTCCGAAGGTCTTCTCACCGTTT
>CBFIHK010000062.1:0-11704 GCA_965662305.1 Luminiphilus sp. | reverse complement strand
CAAGCTCTTGGCGAAAAATGGGTTTGGCTACTGAAATGGCGGACGGAATGGCATCTTGTACTTTTACCTCAAAAGCACGTTTTAGTGATGGAGCGATGCCTGGAATGGCTGTAATTCCCTCTGGAAGTGCCATAGGTAAAACTGAGGAATAAGCTAATTCGTTGCCTGTGGATTTCCATATCTCGTTAATGAGATCTACTTTTTCGCTTGTAAGGTTGTCGGTCCACGTGGACGGGTCAGCCTCAATCAAATCCGCTGCCTTCGCCTGAGCTAAGGCGGATGTAAAAAATAGGACACACAGGATACGAGTAATTGTTTTGGTCACTTTGTTTTGCTCGCAAATGTTTTTAACTCTCAACCTTGTCCTCCCGGAAGAAATACTCAAAAGGCCAGTCTCTATCTATGCCGGCAACGGGGATCTCTGTGTCGACTAATTCGTCATGAATGATCTGCACTTCCCAGTAGACCGAAATACCGTAGTGTTTTGAGACCATAGCTTGTGGATAGAGGGTTGCAAACATCTGATCAAAGCAGACGTCTCTTGTTTTGGGGAGGTGGTTCGAAAGCGATGAGCCTGCTGGGATTCTTGTCACCTGCTCCTCATAAAGGACTAGGCCATTAAAGTCATGGTAACGGTCTTGCCATGTCGAACTATTGCCTGATTGATGGAGGTATCGGTAGCGTTCGCGGTTGCAGCACACAACTCTGAAGGTCGCATTATCAATATCAACTTCAGCTGATCCCGACACCATCTCTGATAGCGAATAGCTCTCATTTGGCTTTGGAGACATTTTTGCAGTCGCTGATTTATCGAGAGAGACATATTTGTATAGCGCCAGCTTTCCCTGAAACCAAATCAGCATGGGAAATAATGACAGGCCGATCAGCCAAAAGGTGACTGGATGAGACCTCCTGCTAGAACTTTCCCAATTCCAGATTTCTACTGAAAATCCCCAGAGTAAGACGCCGATAAAAGCACAGGCCATCAGGAGCTGGATCAGCCTTGTTTTTACTCTTGTTTTGGTGGGGAGCCTCGCAAAATTTGCTGAGCGGTCGAACGCATCTTTGGGCTGCGTAATCTGCTGTGCACCTTGTATCTGTGGTCGTGAGAGCGGAAATGGGTTAGGGACTCGTTTCTCGCCTAATGAACCGCGGTGATAAAGTTTTGCAACGCAAAATGATTCGATCTCTTCGCCCGAAAAATCAAAAAAAGGAGTGTTTTTTAGCTCTAACGTTTGTCTGAAGGTATCGATTGGGAGTTCACTATTGAAGGCGGTTTTCTTGTCTTTGTTTCCTCCTCTCAGGACTAGCCCCTGCCATTTTGATTTCAGTCGTTGGGTGACAAATTCGATTTTGAGTTTAGGTTTCTTTACCAGCAGATCTCGGTCGCGGACGTCAAACTCCACAATAATGTTTTCCGGGGAATTAGCATCTCGACTGATACGTAATTTGATTCCACCTAAATCCTCGCTCCACTCCATCAAATAGATCTCTAGTCGCTTGGTTCTTTTAAGGTTAGGAGCCCTTTTTAAAATTTCAACACTTAGTGAGAGATCTCACCGCGTGCCTCACTTCGATGGTGCAATTTTTGAGCACTACCTTTCGAAGGTAGAGGTAACTCGCCAAAACACGCGGCGACTCAGCGAAAACGAAAAATAAATTTCAGGAAAAACAGAGGCTTAAAAATTTGGTAGGACCAGCCAGATTGCCTTCAATCGCCATTGCCTCTGGCGATTGAACCCTGCGGGCGCCTCCGCTTTTCTACGGCGGACTAAACGCTCCTTAGGTCGCGTTTTTCGACTGGCTTCGCCAGTTCGAGAGTGTGGTAAACCTTCAAACACAAAAAAGCCCGCTTGCAGCGGGCTCTTTCATGTTTGGTAGGACCAGCCAGATTCGAACTGGCGACCTCTACCATGTCAAGGTAGCGCTCTAACCAACTGAGCTATGGTCCTATGGGGCGGCAGAGTATAAGGGGAGTCTTCGTCTACCTCAAGCACTCATGCGAACAAGCCGCGCCCACTTTGCTCTAGGTCTTTAGCGCCTCTTGCAATGCCTCTAAATCACCTACTCCGCCCATGCTGGAGAGATTCTGCCGAACGCCCAGAGCATACTGTGGCGGAACAACTTCGGGTTCTTCTCCAGGTGCACCCGGTGGTGTGTAGTAACCCAGTGCGTACTGACCCATGGCGTAGCCGGCGAGCTCCTGTAGCGTGCGGCTCAAATCTTTAGCGAGTTCTGGAGGACAGCTTAAATACTGGTTTTCCTCCTGTCGTAGCCAGCCCAGTGCGTAGGTAATGTTGATGCCAATGCGATCTCCGTCGCTGTTGTTAGCACCGCCTCCGTGGAACACCGAGCCTGAGTAAATAAGTACAGAGCCGGCTTTCATCTCAGCTTGAGTTACTTGCTCAGGCTGTATGTTTTGGTCATCCGGCCATTTCGTGCTGCCCGGTACAACTTGTGTTGCGCCGTTTTCAGCTGTGAAGTCTGTGAGTGCCCAAATGGTGTTGAATTGTGGCTCAAGGTGCGACAGATGCTTTCCCCAGGCCCACTTATCGCGATGAATAGCCTGCGCCGTTTCACCCGGACGAATACGGATAATCTGAGTTAGGTGAAGCTGGACTCTCTCACAGAAAGGCGCGAGGAATTCGCGGCAGGGGTTCAATATTGTCTCGTGCTCGATGAGCTCTCGGCACTTTTCCGAGCGAATTAACAGACCGCCAGTTCGCGTGGTACTGAAGCCTGCAAAGGGGTCTTCCCCGTTACGGGTGTTATCCATATAGGGGTCAGTTTCTTCTCGCAATGCTGCGATAAATTCCGCGCTGATGACGTTGTCCAAGATGACGGCGCCGTCTTGCTCGACTGCGGCAACGATTGTGCTGGCATCGGCATCTGCAGGGAGGTGTTGTAGTTTTCGCATGTCCTAGCGCCTTTTAATCGGTAATGGCAACGCACTTAATTTCGATTTTGAAGCTCGGATCAACCAGAGCAACGACTTGTACAAGCGTTTGAGCAACTTCGGGCGGCTTTCCATAAATGGCCTGTCGCGCAGCAAAAAGTTCTTGAACCTGGGACATACACTCGTGCATGTCGGTGACGAACCATGTCTCTTCAACCACGTTATCCATGGTGCAGTCGAACTCTTTCAGCACAGACTCGACATGCTGATAGGCATTTTTCATTTGCTCAACGAGGCTGTCGGGTGCTTTTCCGCTGGCATCGGTGCCCACCTGGCCCGCCATGTGGAGCGTATTTCCGACCTGAACACCTTGACTGAAAAGGTCGGCGTAAGGACCGTTTCTAAACAGTTTTTTGTCGAGTGCCATGAGTTACCTCTCTTTTCTTATCTTAGTTATCCGTAGGTACCGCTATCTCTTCACTTTCTTTGTAGCCGTATCGGATGGCTTTTGCGAGCAATGTGTCGGTTTTTTCGAGTCGGACTGGCCTTGTGTAGATTTGCCAAGAGCCGTCATTTTTTTTGTAGCCAATCGATGCACCTTTGGTAGCGGCGGTGAGACTTATTGTTTTGACGTCCGCTCCAAGCGCCTCAACCTTTGCTGTCGGCGGTGCGGTTTCGGGTTGCGATTCTCCCTGCCACATCTCAAAGACCATCTCGCGTTCAGAGAGCTCTGCGCGGTCGCCAAACTGCCCGTACCAATCCTCAAGAACCGCTGTTAATCGATTCAGTTCCTTTTCGTATTCAGTATTGTCGGCAAGATTGTTGATTTCATGGGGGTCGGCTTTCAGGTCGTAAAGCTCATAATTGGGTCGCGATGCTTGAAAGTAGAAGGCCTGTTGTTCAGTGAGTTGCCCTGACGCCTGAGCCTGCCAAAGCGATTGCATGCTGGGAAACATGTCTCTGAAGACCAGCTGCCTGAAGTAGGACACATTGGGCATGAAGTTCCGAATCAGTTTGAATCGTTCATCCCGCACAGAACGCGCGCGATCCTGAACCTGGTCCATGCGATCTCGCCCGGCAAACACGTATCTTCGAGGCGCTGCGGTTACCAAGTCCTGCCCCTGAATGAAGTCTGGTTGTGCCATTCCTGCCCAGCGGAGCACCGTGGGTGCGATATCGACGAACGAGGTGAGTCGGGTCTCTACTGTTCCGGCTCCCTCGCCCGATGGGTAGCGAATGATGAACGGCACGTGTGTACCGGAGTCGTAAATAGCCCGTTTGGCTCTGGGGAAGGGATCTCCGTGGTCGGTGGTGAAGATGACGATGGTGTTGTCTTCAAGCCCATCTTCGGCCAGTGCTTCAAGAATGCTTTGTACCTGCGTGTCCATGAACGCGATGTTGTCGTAATGTTGCGCAATCGACGCGCGAGTCTCAGTTGAGTCGATGAGATAGGGAGGCACGCTGACGGCGTTTGGATCGGTGATAGCCGTGGTGGTTCGCTTGCGCTCCTTGAGCAGGATATTGGTAAAGGGCGCCCACTGTTTAGGGTAATCACCTGGTACAACGAGGTAAGACTCGTGTGTTGAGACGAGATTCATCATCACAAACCAGGGCTTCTCTTCCGGTAGTCGCCGCCATAGCGCGGTATCAATAGGTCCCCAGAAACCACCATCATCCACGTCCCATAGCGTGAAGGGCTCGCCAAACTGATAGTCCTTCTTTGCCCAGTTCGCCGTGCTATAGCCTCCGGCGCGAAGCAGCTCGGGAAAGGCTTTGACCTCGGGTGGTGGGACTGCCTCATAGCCTGTAATCGTCTTGCTCAACCTGCCTTGAGACGTGCGCATTTGATGCGTGCCCATGGACGTCGCGTAAACACCGGTAATGAGCGAGGACCGTGACGGCGCGCAGACACCCGAAATGGTGTGCATATTGGTGTACAGGACACCTTCATTTGCCAGTCGGTCGATTGAGGGTGTTCTAGCCAGCGCATCACCATAGACTCCGGCGCGAGGACTCATGTCTTCAGCCACAAGCATGAGAATGTTGGGTCTCGAGTTTTCTGCGTGGGATGCCGGTGTCGACTCCACGTTGATCGGATTGGCGTGCAGTGGTGAGGCCACCAGCAGCACACCAGCACTGATCCAACGTTTCAAGCGCACCGGGAGCCTCACTGATTCATCTCTTGTTGCGCTGCTTTTTGCTCTTCTTCGCTGAGCAGCCAAGGGATGAACATTTTGCCCTGATCCATCGCCGCCTTTTTGGCGGGTATATCGGGAATCAAACCGTTGAACTTGTCCGGTCGGTTGGGCGCGACAAGCCAATTCGCGGGGAAGGGTGCCACCTTCGGTCCGTCTTTATCCCGCAGGTTCATACCCTCAGCCAGTCGCGGCGTGTAGGGAATCGCATTTTGTCCCGAGGGACCTTGCGCCTGGGTATACAGCGCTTTTCGCAGTGCCTGACGCTGATGATAGTAGTCAGGGTGGTTGATGAGATTGGTGAGCTCGAGCGGGTCCGCGTTTAGGTTATACAGCTCTTCAATGTCCCACACGCCGTGGTACTGAATGTATTTCAGCCCATCCCTCACGATGGCGAGGGTCGTCGGTGTCATGGGGAAAGACCACTCCCAATAATATTGGTAAATAAAGTCCGGCTCGCCCCATTGTTCTCGGCTCTGACGCCCGGTCATCAATGGCCAGGCGTCCTTGCCCTCGAAATGAGCTGGCGCTGGCACTGACGCGGCCCCTAGGAAGGTCGGCGCGAGGTCAAGATTGCGAATGCGGGTGTCGTTCACAGCACCTGCAGGAACCCGGCCCGGTGCTACCACAATCATGGGCACGCGAATGGACCCTTCGTAGGCGTTCCGCTTATCAATTAGACCGTGATCACCTGTGAGAAAACCGTTGTCACTGTAAAAGATGATCACCGTATCTTCAGCAATGTCGGCCTCCGATAGGTAGGCGCGCAATGTGCCGATGCTGTCATCTACCGACGAGAGCGCACCAAAGTAATCCTTGAGATAGTCGGTCATCTTGCGATCGCTGGCGTACGCGAAGTCGATGCCGTGCCAGCTGTTTCGCTGATTCTTTACCCACATGGGTTTGCCGTCTAAATAGGCATCGGTGATCTCAACCGAGCTTGGCAACTCAAACGTTAAGTCATCGTATTGCCCGCGATGACGAGGCGCGGGCACTGCATCTGAATGGACCGCCTTATGACTTAGGTAGAGAAAGAAGGGCTTTGTCGCATCTCGCTGCTCTTGTAGCCAGGTGAGTGCGTACTCCGTGATCTCATCGGTGATATACCCCTGCTGAGGCACGCGCTGCCCGTCGACGTTAATCACGTTGGTAGAGCCGTCTGGTCGTTTAAGGGGGTAATAGCTGCCTTGCCCGGCAAAGCTCACCCACCGGTCAAATCCGTCGCGAGGTGAATCGTTTGACTCACCCATGTGCCACTTACCAAAAAAACCGGTTTCATACCCGGCTGCTTGAAGGTACTTAGGGAAGAAGGTCAGACCCGCCTCACTGGTATTGTTGTTATCCACGATACGGTGATTCTGGGTGGTCATTCCCGTCAGGATGGTTGCGCGACTGGGAGAGCAGAGTGATGTGGTCACCACTGCGTTGGGAAAGTAAGTCCCGTCCTCCGCGAGTTGGTCGATGTTGGGTGTTTTGACCTCGGGGGTTAGAAAACCCATGCCGTCGAAACGCAGGTCATCAAGGATGACGAAAATGATGTTGGGTGGCCGCTCGTCGGCACTAAGGGCCTGATGAGGTATGGCCAACGAAAGAAGGGCCATCAAAAAGAGGAGAGGTCTTTGCACACGCACCGTTTATTCCTCGCCGGATTGCATCTTTTTCATCATGTCGACAAATCGCTGATCAAATAAGGGCGGCTTTCGCGGCAGATTCGCTTTATGGGTGGCAATGGCGCTCAGAATTTCTGCCACAACCTCTGGGTGTTTCTCAGCGACGTTGTCCTTCTCTCCCAGATCACGTCTTAAGTTGTAGAGCTCGGGTGTTTCTAGCGTCTCACCACCTTGCGGTTGGTCGAACAAATGAAGTTTGAAGTCGCCCTTGCGATAGGCTCGCAACTCACCTTTTCGGTAGAACGCTAGTTCTTCTCGTGGGCTTGCCTTACTTTCGAGGAGCACCGGAGAAAGGTTGTGACTGTCGAGTGTCTGAGGGGTATCTAACTCGAGAATAGTAGCGATGGTTTGGTAGAGATCGAGGACGCTACCCATGTCCGAGATCACCTCGGGTGCAATCTTTCCCGGCCACCAAAAGATGCCAGGGACACGAACCCCGCCCTCATAAATTTCTTGTTTGGAACCTTTAAAGGGGCCGGTGCTCCCCGCGAGATGAATGCTCGCCAATTGCCAAGGCCCATTATCGCTCGAGAAGAAAACGAGCGTATTTTCGTCGATGCCCGCCGTCTCTAAGGCACTGATAATTTCGCCCACGCTCCAATCAATTTCTTCAATGGTGTCACCGTAAGGGCCTGCCAGACTCTTGCCTTGAAAAGGTTCATCAGCAAACACGGGAAGGTGGGGCATGGTGTAGGGCAGGTAGAGGAAGAAGGGCTCTCCGTTTGCCGTCTCGATGAATCGAGTCGCTTCGTGCGTAAGACGGGTCGTCAGATTTGGCTGGAAGGTGGGTTGCTCTAACAGGTCGTCCTTGCAGCCACTCTCGTTACAGCGACTTCGCCATAGAGGAACGTTGTAGTTCGACGAGTCCGGGTCTTCAAAGGCGACCAGAAAGTCATTCAAGATGGCATTGAGTGCTTCTGCTTTTCCGGTCTGCTGCATCATGAACAGCTCTTCGATACCTGGCCGTCCCTCGAACTTCATGTCGTTGGAGTAGGGGATGCCAAACCAGTAATCAAAACCATGGCGCGTGGGGAAGTGCTCGGGCGCATCACCCAGGTGCCACTTGCCCATAATGGCGGTGCGATACCCGACGCCTTTAAGCATCTCTGCAAGGGTCACCTCACTCTCGGGAATGCCGTACTTGTCATCCGGGAATAACACGGGACTCCCCACGCCATAGAGCCCCGAGCGGACAGGATGTCGCCCCGTGAGCAGTGCAGCGCGGCTTGGCGAGCACACGGGAGCAGGGACATAAAAGTCGGTCCAGCGCTGACCCTCATTGGCGAGACGGTCCAAGGAAGGGGTTTTGATGTAGGGATGTCCGTAGGCTCCCGTATCGCCCCAGCCCATGTCGTCAGCGTACAAGATGACAATGTTGGGTTGAGCGGTTGTGGATGAACCGGTTGAAGACGGTTCGGCAGTCGAGCTCAGTGTGAAGAGTATCAGCAGAACACCAAGCGTCGCCGTTAACACTCGATAGTGCGATTGAGATTGCCGGTGTTGCCAAACTGCCCCGATCATCATCTTGCCCCTCATCTTCTTTCGAATGAGTTCATTCAACAGACTCTTTATCTCACACCAACGAGTGATTTAAAACGCGATGAGGCTTAGGGACTGATATGGACACCTCGCTCTGAAATGGCGTTTATACCTTGGCGTCTCCTTTGGTTGCTCGCTGTGGTTTCAGAGTCTTTCAAGTGTCTTGCGGTGTCGTTTTTATACCGTTTGCTTCAATGGTGATTTTGCGCGCTTTGTAGAGCACACCGACCGCCTGCTTAAACACTTTTTTACTTACGCCAAAGGCGGCGTAAATGGCAGGTGGTGGGCTTTTGTCATTGAGTGCGAGGAATCCCTCGTTCTCATTCAATGTAGCCTCAATGGCGTCGATGACTGGCTGAATCTTCGACTCACTGAATCCCGGGCGGTTGAGTGATAAATCAATTTTGCCATCGTCACGGATTCGCTGAACAAAGCCTGTGATCTTCTGACCGCGTCGAACCCGTCGATACAGCTCATTGCTATAGAGGAGGCCCCAGAATTGATGGTTAATGACGGCTTTAAAGCCAAGCTCCGTCTGCTCGGCAATGAGCAGTTCCACTTCTTGGCCGACTGTGAGCGCCGAGGAGGTGTCCTCAATCCAGCGATTAATGCGGGTAGAGCCTGTTGGTCGACCTTGATTGTCGAGATAAACCTTCACCACGGCATAAGCGCCTGGTTTCAGTGGATGTTGTTGCTCTCCATATGGGATGAACAGGTCCTTACTGAGTCCCCAGTCGGCGAAGGCGCCCAGATGGTTCACCTCGGCGATTTTCAGCCACGCGACTTCTCCGATAGTGATTTCGGGACGCGCATTCTCCGAGTCGTTGTCGCTAGTTGCATTGTCTTTGATAGTGAGTACCTACGTAAGCGCCAGTGCATTTGGCTCTTGCACACAACCAGTGCAATCAACCAATGCCTTCAAGAAGTAAGGTGGGTATATCGGGTAAGGCATTTATACGAATTCCACAATCGCCATAGGTTACGCGCTTTGAGCGGTTAGTTAGCAAAAAATACGCGATTTTTTTATTAACAATGTGCCTTGTATGACCACTAGCGCCACGTGACTGCGTGAGTCAATCAAAGATTTTGTAGGAATTCGGTGGGCGAGCCAGTAGTCTCAAGGTTCACTGTTCCATGCTGATAATAAGGAAACCCATATGGCCATTGGTGTCGTCGCAACACTGCCCGTTCAAGAAGGTAAAAACGAAGAATTCGAAGCGGTTTTTCTAGAGCTCGCTGCACAGGTAACTGCCAACGAGCCTGGTTGCATGTTCTACACACTCAACCGCAGCAAGTCTGACCCACAGGTCTACAAGGTGCTCGAGTCATATACTGACGAGGACGCCCTGAAAGCACACGGCCAAACCGAGTACTTTAAGGCTGCCAATGTTAAGTTGGGTCCACTGCTCGCAGGCCGTCCTGACATCGAATACCTCGACGGGGTCTCATAAGCCCTGCGGGGCCTAAGAAGAGAGTATCGCTACTGGGGCGGCTCCTTGGTGAGTTGCTCCGCCTTCCACTCCATCGCCATTCGCACACGACTCTCCACTGAGGGGTGCGTGTAAAACAAGAGTTCCTGCAGTGCTGAGGGTCGTGGGTCGCGATACTCGGCTGTCTTGACCAGCGCAGATGCGAGACCATCAGGCAAGCCCACTGTCTCGAGCGAATAGCGATCTGCATCCGCCTCGTTCATCCGCGACAGTGTGTTGTTGAAGGGTTGAAACACCATCATCAGAACACCTACCAGTAAAATTAAAACAGGCACGTTCGCAGGGTTTTGAATGTCCTGATCGGCGCCAAAGGCGCGTGCTACCGGCTTGAACAGCCTGTCAGAGAGCAGAAAGGCGATGACGACCTGCGCGCTTAATAGAAATACCACCCACCAAATATGACCTGAGACGTAGTGACCAATCTCGTGTCCAGTCACCGCTTTTACTTCATCGAGATTGGCTTCTTTCAAAGCCACGTCGGAAATGGCAATCCTTGCGGAGGAACCAATACCTGAGACATTAGCAGTGAAGTTGTTTGACTGGCGTGAGCCGTCGTACATGAAGACGCGCTCGGTGGGGATATTGGCCTCAATGGCCAGCGCTTCAACCGCTTGTTTGACCTCTCCCTCAGGCACCGGCGTGTACTCGTTGAACATGGGCTGAATGACAGTAGGCCCTAGTAACATCATCGTCGACAAAAGGCTTGCGGTAATGCCGCCAAACCAGGCCCACCACAGCTGGCCCGCTTTTTTGATCAGCACGTAAAACGTCGCGAGTAACAAGCCCATGAGTACGGCACTGAGCGCGAGGCTCAAACCCGATTGTCCGAGGAAGTCTCCAAGGGGTTGATCAGTCATGTCGTATTGGGTCTGTCGATACCAGCTGGTGTAGATTGTCCACGGTAGCTCGATAATGGCAGACAAAACGATAAAGGCCGCGCTAACTCTGAATGCACGATTGAAGACGCCCTTTCCTGAAAGCTTGTAGGACAGTGAGGTAAGGATGCCACTACGGATAATGAGCCAGGTCGAAATAATAGTGACCCCAAGCGACCACAGCATTAGCCATTGATTGCCGGCTGTGTAGGCCGCAGCTTGCTCTAGCGCCTCCAAACCCAGCGAGTCGATATAGGTGTTTGTTGCTGCCTGTGCATCAAAAGCCATGGTCTTTACCCCCAATTTTTTTTATTGTCCCGACCAAAATGTGCGAGCGTTAGGCCCGTCGCGCGGCCTGATCGGTATATGTTATGAAGCCATGATAAAGCCTGTCGCGTATGCCTTAAAGTTGAGCGATATCGATTTTCAGCAAGGATCTTAGATGAAAGCCCTCGAGCTCAGAGTGGGTAAAACAGCGGCGAAGCGCCTTGAGGCCGAGGGATGGCATGCAGACCTCATTGACGGTCTGATCGGCGCCTCCGGCGGGCCAAAGTGGTTGATCTTGGGTCGCATGGATCGTGTGCTCATTGCGGACTTATTAGCAAAGCGAAGTAAACCTCTCGACGCCGTTGGCTCATCGATCGGCTCCTGGCGACATGCTGCGATGGCGCAGTCTGATCCTGTTGAGGCTTACGACCGATTTGAGAAGGCTTACCTCACCCAAAAGTATCAGTCTAAAAAGCCGACGGTTCCGGATATTACCGAGGTGGCGCTGTGGTTAATGCGATCGCTCCTCGGAGAGGCGGGCGAGCGACATGTTGCTGAGCACCCTTGGCTTCGATCGCATATTGTTACGGCGCGCGGTAAAGGACTTAACGGGCTTCAGCCCGGTAAACGACTCATCGCTGGCATGGGCGCTGCTGCTTTGGGAAACGCTCTAAGTAGAAGCACTCTCCCAGCGTCTTTCCAGCGCGTGGTTTTCGCATCACAACAAGCCACACCGCTTAGCCCCTTGCTCGATGGGTTTGCGACTCAGTAT